>CAMJPH010000001.1 GCA_946407715.1 uncultured Bacteroidales bacterium
CGAATGTCCAGTCCTTTGTGGGGGCTTCTTCTGTCAGCACGATGGTCTCGCAAGGAACCGGGCAATTACCATCCTGTGAGGCTTCCTCACCTAATGCAGGCAGACAAGGAACATTAGGTTCGCCAAAGGCAGGAGAAGCATCAATAGGTTCGGTGGAGTATTGGATCTTACCTGCAGCATTGACCTGCATGAAAGCAGCAGTGAGAGGAGCAAGCATATTGGAAGATGCCAACTCAAAGCCATCGCCCGTTGCATTCAACACATAGAGGTTAGCGGCTAGCACAGTGCCTGCAGCGTCTACATAGTTGATGTATGCGTTGCAAGTGAAGAAGTTACCTACCATCATCCAACCGTTAAACGGATCAGTTGAAGTTGCATCGAAGGCAACATCTCTCGTCTCAGTGTAATCAACACTCTTACCTGCGGTACCCACGAAACTCAAAGTTGTGGCTGCCTCGTTGGCATAGAGATAGCCCTCTCCATACATCAAGCCGGTATTGCCATTGTCAGATTGGAAAGAGAGGTGTTCAGGCTCGGCTTTGTAGTTGATCCATTCGAGTTCGGCGGTAGGATCAAAGGCATAGAAATCGTAATTACCATTCAACAAATTATCCACACGGCTCCAAGTGCCAGACGCATAATAGAGAGTACGACCGCTGAACGGGCTGGAAATGAAGTAATAGTTACCAGCTGCGAGGTCTTTTTCGGCCGTCACTCTCAACGTGGCTGCTCCTTGTTTCAGTTGGCCACCGTCTTCGATGGTGATGGAACCACCGGCACCAAGCGTGGCTCTCTTGGCAACTGCTACTACGCCGTCAGGAATGATGGCAGCGGCTTCGATGCTCACTTCGTCCTCAATGGTAGGAACGCCAGCCGGGAACCAGTTGTTATCCACATTCCAATTACCAGCGGTCACAAAGGTCTTGAATCCTTCTGCAATGGTGGTGAAATCAGAAGAAGCCCAATTGCTTTCCACTGAGCCACAGATACCCTTCACTCGCCATTCGTATGGAGTGTTGGCTTCGAGACCTGTAAGTTCGTAAGAAGTTTCATTGGTGGTGATATCAGCAGACCAATCGCCAGCAGAGTTAGTTGAAAAAACATCATCCAATGATGCATCGGTGACGAAAATACCCAAATTCTCTTGAGGGAATGAAGCATCAGTTCCTCTTGAATAGAAGGTAAGCGTACCGCCCAAGGCAACATCAGTAATAATCAGCCAGTTGTCAGGAGTCAAGGCTCCAACATTGTTGTTATAGCTTTCAGAATTAATGCAATTACTGCCATGTTGAATACCTTCACCGAAACTAATCGTTTCCCAATTATATCCATCACCGTCATAATCCACGATAGTCAGATTCTCTGAAACAGTTCCCTCAAAAGTTTCATTGAAGACTTCTTGGCCATTGGCATCGGTGACAACGATGTCGTCTACAACGACTCTGTACATGTCGGACACATTGTAGTGGCGGATGGCGATGTTGCCCGTGCCGCTATAATTACTTAGGTCGAAAGTATATTGTGTTAAAACAGCAGTGGTGACAATGTCATTGCCCACTTGTTCCCACAGGTTCATGTTGTCGTGGGCAGCGGTTCTGTATTGCAGCACATAGCTTTCGCTGTCGCCCGTCCAGTTCAATACAGCGCTGTTAGTGCCGATTTGGTTGGCTTCGAGGCCTGAGGGCTTAAAACAACCGGTGGCTTCAGTGAAGCTAAAGGCATCAACCAAAAGGTAATATTGATAGTTAGAGTAATAATTGATGGCCACATATTTGGTGCCAGCGGGGAAGCTTTCCTCGAACAACGTCCATTCAGTGGTAGTGGTGCTTATTTCATCGCCCCATGTGAATGCACTGATATCGTTCGTGGTAGTGGAATAACCTACTTTAAATGTTTCTTCACCATAACCATCGGGAGTTGTGTAATAGAACTCAACACTTATGGCTGTATTGGTATTGAATTCGGGAGTGATGAGATATTGATTGTAATTTGAAGCCGAACTATAGGAAGAGAACACGAAGACATTACTGCCATCATATGAATCCTCATCATACTCCATGACACCAAAACTACTGGCATTTGCATCATTCATGCTGCTGCCTGTCCAGCAGTTAATATCATCGGTTTCAAAACCGTAGGCGTAAGGCAGGTTGAAAGCTTCGCAGTCGGTGAAGAAGCTTTGGGCGTTGGTCCAAGCGCTTTGCTCGCCACCACAGTCGGATTGCACCATCACGGCGTATGACGTGGCAAGTTCAAGGTTGCTCAGTGTGTAAGGGCTGCTGACACCATTGGTCACAGTGCCGTTCACATCGATGTTATATGAGCTGGCATTGCCGTCCCAAGTCACGGTGGCGGTGGTGCCGCCTTCGTAATTCACAGCAAGGTTGGTAGGCTTGGCGCAGTTGGAAGGAGCTGCAAAAGTGAAGTCGTCAAGATAGAGGTAAAACGCATCGTTATACACGTACTTGATGGCAATACGCTTGGTTCCAGCCGGGAATGTCGCTTCATATTCCTCCCACGATATGGAAGCCGTTACTATCTCGCCATACGTAAACGCACTCGGGTCAGTAACAGTCTCATCGGTAGTGTATCCGACATAAAATTGTTCATCGCCCCAGGTACTGCTGTGTTCCTTATAAGAAAATGTCACAACAACACCAGCATCGGTACCCGTGAGCACAGGCGATATCAGATATCCGTTTTGTTCAGAATAATTGAAAACAAAACCATACGTGCCTGTTTGGGCCGCACTGGTTGAAATACCTGAACTAGAACTGGTAATTTGAGCCGTCCAGCCGTCAGCAGAGAGATCGTTGTCTTCAAAGCCATACGAATACGGCAATGCTTGCTGCGCGTTCGCCGCCCATGGGATGCAGAACAGCGCAAACATCAAAAATAATAGGAATTTTTTCATAACGTTTGATTTTTGGTGAATAATAAGGTTAGTTAAAAATATGTTTGGTTAAAACATTGTTTCTTTTGACTTTGGGGTTATACGTTAGAGATGTGCTTTAAAAATTCTATTGGATATTACGATTCTTAATTCTTAATTCTTAATTCTTAATTCTTAATTCTTAATTCTTCGATCGTCAAATTTCCAAGTGCAAAACTACAAAACGCATAAATACATTTTGCAATTCGCAAACAAAAAGTTGTTAACAAGTTATGAACAGCGGGAGGGGCTTGCGCAATCGTATCTCCTAACCAAAAATCAGTTTACAAAAACAGAGTGAGGTTTATAAATCGGCTTCAAAGGCGTCTCAGGGTGTTGGATATAGGTCGGATATTTGGACAAGCCGCCCGTCGAGCCCTTTAACATGGACCCGTAGAATATCCCAGTGAACGACACCACAACCAGCATAAGAGTCCAGAACTCACGTAGCCGTTTTCTGTTTTCGTATAAATAAAGAGAGAAGTAAGCCAACATAATCGGCCTGAAGAAATAAAAGTATCTGAAAGGACGCGTCAATGCGTACAATCCTACAGGAAACATATAGAATGTGAGAACGCCTATAAAATAAATGTTGTAAATGACATTGAATCTTTTAGAATTAAAATAGGAATGCATTTTTTTGCTGTAGGCTATTATTATGACATTGATTATGATAACCATATAGAAAGCCATGGAAGTCCCCGCATTCTGATGTCCCACATTATCAGCCGACAAGCCCGAGAGCACATACGACTCATATCTCGAGGAAATAAAGGAAAAAATTTCCGTCAATCTTGATATCTGGTCTGAATACCTGAAAAAGGTTATTCGAATAAAAAAAGCCAACAACAACAGCAAATACTGCAATCTGACATTTTTGAACAAGTCCCTCCCCTGAGAAAAAAGAGGGTAAGCCACAAACAACAGAACAGCAGAACTATGAAAGCCTGTGGCTATTACATTAAAAACAAAGTATGGTATTGGTTTTTTCTCAACGATATAGTCTATGGAATAAATCCAAATACACCCTGCTATTGAGGCACGTATAATATTGTTCCAACTTCCCATCAAACCATCAAAGAATAAATATATGGCCAGCCAAACAAGCAATTTCGGTTCTTTTCGAAAAGCCATGAAAAAAAAGAACGATTCAATTAACGCGAGAAATCCGAAAAGAAGAGGATAGGGTAATTTGCACAATGAAAAAGCATTCTGTATCACAACATATAATATTTCATGTTGTCTCCATGGATAGCCATACAAATAAATGTTGAGATAACCTAAGTGGTCATATCCTACGTCATATCGGACACCACATGTAACCGCAATGGCTAATAACGGAAGTGCGAAAAAGGCCTTATATGCAACAGATATATTCTTATTACCCGTGCCATACATGTTCCTACCATAAGGGCTCACCTGCATAACACAGAAAAAGCATAAAAGCATAAATACAATTAAAAGCGTGTAAACAAAAACTGTTGGCATCCCTTTATCTGTTAAGTAAACGATAATACATTTTCAACCAAAAAAAACGGAACAGAGAAAGAAACTTTCTGATTTCAAATTTCTCTTGGAACAACACACCGCCTCTCGACAACACAAACAGTGTCGCATATCGGTCGTAATATTTATAGCGAGTGTTTGGATTAGGGTCAAATTCATATAAATGTTTGACTGCCGCATACGCTTTTTGAGCTTTCCTCAACATTGAGCTTTTACTCCAAACACCACCTTCGTGTCTCCTATACACCCCCCAAAACTCATTGAATATATACGCGTCCCCATTCTTAAATAGAAAATACACCAAAATATAATCCAAACTACTTCCCATTTTTCGATATTCGTCAAGAACTTCTGCCCTATATACCAGAGAAAGATATTTGGTCATCCAACCTGTATTTTGTGAAGAATTGAAACGGAAGCCATCCTTAACACCACTGAATCTTTTTTCATTTCCATCTGTATCCCATTTGTCCAATTCCAAATCATACACTTTATAACGATGACAGGTGACCGAGACATCTGGAAATCGTTCCAAATAATCCACCTGTTTTTGCAACTTTAACGGTTCTGTCCAATAATCATCTCCCTCACATGTGGCCAGATATTTTGCATTACTAGTCCATTCATCAAAATAGGGGTTCTTAGATTTATTTTGGCTATAATGGTTTTCCCGCAGAAATAAAAAAACAAAGGTATGCAGCACATTATCTTTCAGTGGTGCACAAATAATGTGCGCATACTCGGGGTCTCTTTCAAAAGCACTTTCGGACTCCAAATCCAAGTTTTCAGCCGTCCAATGGCGCAAGAGCTGTCCTTCCCCATCAGTAGAAGCATCGTCAATCACCACTGTGACGATTGGGAATGTCGTTTTCTGTATGGCAAACCCATGCAATGCGTCCTCTATGAAAAGTTTATGATTGTAAGTGATGCACTGCGTGCAAACCATATATTTAAACTTACTGTCCATATAAAATTATCCTATCTTGTTGAATTTCATTGGCGGCAACAATTCCATACTAGAGTTGACCCCTCATTTCGCCCACAAGGGAGAACTCGAGGGGATTACTTGCGAATGCGACTTTTACGTTTTATACCTTCAAGATAATCGCCCAACATCCCTTTCACCTCTTCATATTCCGGCAATTTTGTGACTTTACAAACAACAAGAAGCACAATCGCCCCTATAATTACTTGTATTGGGAGGATAACGAAGTAAGAAACGGGCAAGTATTTGAAAAAATAGACAGACAGCGCAATCAACAGTCCTATTCCATACGAGGGAGCAACATCCCTCATTTGCATCCACCAAGGATATCCCAACTTTTTTCCTGTATAATTTGTATTGATAAAGATACAAATTATATTCAAAATCACACTACCGATAAGCATCCAATAAATATTCAAAAAAATGCCAAGACAGAGGGGACCTACTGCTAAAAATTTCTTTATTATCTCAAGTTTGAGGAAAATATCTGTTCTGCCTTGCACTTGAAGCATATTAAGATTGATGGAATGAAGCGGGTAAAATGACATACTGACACATATAAAAGGAAGAAATGTGGCAGCCTGATGCCATTGCGGTCCTATAAGACAATAGATGAGAGGTTCTGCCACAGCACCCATCATAAACATAATGATAACTGTAACAAACATGGTTGTTTTGATAACCCGCCTATAAGCAGCAACCATGCGTGATACGTCTTCTTGGAGCTGTGCCAATACCGGATAACTCACTCGTTGGACAATTGCATTAAGGTTGCTGGAAAACAAAGCAGCATAATCTTTAGCCCGAGAATATTGGCCCAATGTTGCAGGAGTATAAAACTTACCGACCACTGTCTGGTACAACTGGGACCACACTCTGTCTATCAAACCGCTAACCAGCAACTTCCATCCAAATCCCCACATATATCTGCAGCTGTCCATACAGAACCTCCATTTTGGCCACCATCGGTTAAAATTCCATAAGAATATAGTATAGACAGACCGGTAAACAAAGCTCTGCACCACCAGACTCCACACCCCGCAACTAGACAAAGCCATAACAATACCCACGATGCCACTTATGACAGAAGAAATGATTGATGCTTTAGTTTTAGTTTTGAAATCTACATTCCGAATGAGAATAGTGTTTTGTACAATGGACAGAGCTTGCAGAATCAGCAAAAAGCCCATCGCACGAACCAGCACAACCAATTCTGTTCTGTTGAAAAAACGAGCAATGGCAGGTGCCGCAAAATAAAGCAACATATACATAGCCACACTCATCACCATGTTTACGATAAACATGGTATTGTAATCATCATTGGTAACTTTGGGTTTACGGATGAGAGAATTGGCGAAACCACAATCCACAAACCCCGACAACACCGTGGTGAAGATCGTAACAATGCCAATAAGGCCATACTCATCAGGGGTGAGCAGTCGTGCTAATACAAGGCCTACAATAAACGACACTCCATGTCCCAAGAAAGCTTCAGCCGCACTCCACCCTACTCCACGAACGGTTTTTTCTTTTAACGATTGTTCAGGCATTATTTTATGATTAATATCTCTTGATAACCTTTATTAAACAATTGTCACTCATTTGATGACAATATTTTTCTATATCGGTCAACTGTATTGATTATATCTCCCTCCTCGTCAACGACATATATTCCCCCATTCTTGATGGCCGTATGCCACATCGTGGCTTTCGGGAACTTCCGTTGCTGGTCCATCAAATACGGCACGGGCAGGAAGCCTTCCACAAAGACCTTATAGAATCCTTCCGGAGTGTAAAGATTCGGGATTGTCTTTTCCAATAACACAACAGCATCTTTTGCCTCGGAATACAATGCCTCCTGACGATATTTGACCTCCCCATCGTATTTCATATTCGGAACCTTGCCAAACGAACGGGCATTTCTATACTCATGCAGCGCGTTTAGCGTGATACGTATGCTGTCCTTAATAATCGGAGGTGTTGCCAAGCGAACCGCTTCGCTGTAATTGACCACATGGATGATTTCCGGACTGTTGTCGTTGTCGGGCTCCAAATCATCCATCAAACAGGTCACCGCAGCCAGCTGAATTTTGGCCTGCTCCAAATCCGGGGCAAAATAGTCCAAACCGGCGCGAGCCTGCAAACTGACATGAAAACAATCATCTTCCAACTCTTTAACAAGTTTTAACATGGTTCTTCCTTTTGCCAAGTCCTGAATTCCAATCGTGAACTTTGGCGTGTTTAACATATTCTGCAGAATTAAATGCCGTATCCCAAGTTTTTTGCATGCTTTTGCGGCCAGAAAACCTGATATGATGTAAGTCAAATCATCTGCGCCTCTAAATGCGAAGTGGTGAGGAACATTGGGTTCCACTGGTTTACCTGTCGTGGCGATCCATTTTATGGTTTCAAAATGTTCTTTCAGATTGTCCAACAGAGAGTTATGTCCTCTTCCATCCAACTCGTCAAACCACCAGAATGACAAAGCATGCCACGAAATATTTAACGCTTTTTCATGAATTCTAGCTAATCCGGGAACATCCTTTGTACCGGAATATGTTCTGACCAGCATCGGTTTCGCATTTTCTCTGATAGTACGATATTCTATCTCTGAATTGACCGGAACCCCTCCCCCATTCGCCTTGCCTTCCCAATCCTCTCCAAAGTTGGACTGTGTAAGTTGCGAACTACCTATTGACAAAACATCAAGCAAACGGCTTTCCGCCAAGTCCTTACACCATGAATTATATTCTTTCAAAGCCTCCATCCGATTAGGATTATACGGTCCTGAATGCGTACGGATAATCGGCAAAGCATGTTTCTCTCTTGCATAACGCAATCTTGCCACATAGCTGTCATTTTCGCTGCCGCATTCTGCATATCCGTAATGATCCAGCGGTTGTTCCTGCTTGTACCGCTCCGATTCGATCAGCTTCTTGGCAAAATTCCACCGCATGTTGTCATACGTGTTGTTTTGACTTAACGCACTGGGTATCAAGTCTTCAGGCACACCCAACATCGACAGGGTCTCTGTCGGGCTCTCATTGCCTGGAAACACCAGTACCGCCCCTGCAGTCTTACCCTTGACCAGCTCACAGGTATCAGGTAATCCAGCAAAGAAAATCTCTCTCATGCCCCCTCCATTTTCGACAAACATATTGTCTCCTTTGAGATGATGGTACAGCTTCAGGAAATAATCGCATCCCTCCTTGGGATCCAAACGGTAGCTGAAGCCCAAGCGCGTTATACCGTTTTTCAGAATCCAGCTTTTCACGAGACTGTAGTTGTTGATTTTCTGAATCTGTTCAACCGCCTCATTGACATCATCCTTGGACACATACACCGTGTAGCCGCAATCCCTTAATAGGTTAGCCACAGTATAAATGCCCATCGTGTGGACATCCACAAGCGGTTTTATGAAACCAAACACATCATTCAAAACGACATTATGCTTCATGGGTGATATAGTCTATTATTTCCTGCTTTTTCTTCCCCTCAATGCCAAGGTTTTTCAGATTTCTTCCGTTTGTGTGAAGGTCTTCGCCCAACAGGGCCTCGCTAATGTGAATCATCGACTCCAACAAAGGGGTCTCAACGTTCGCCGCCTTGCCCAGTTCCTTTATCGGCAGGACGCCCGTCGGAATGTCCTCCGTCAACTGGCGGGTGAATATGGTTGATGGGGATTTGATATCATGATAGGCCGGATTATTGCGCATTCTTTCGCACAATGTGTTCCCTACAGTATCTTTGTAAGCGACCTTAATCCACTCTTTCACCCCCAATAAATCAATCCCATACGCCTTTCCCACTGCAAGACGTTCCGCGTCAAAACGTTCTATAAACGAAGCCACCTGTTCGGTCATGTCTCTGTAAAACCAGAACATCTCGTTTCGTTCAATTGTGGCGGCATTGAAAAGCAGCACGCATGGGTGGAAAATCGCCCCAATGTTCTCTAAACTTGTCCTCAAGACATTCGTCGTCTTAGTGAAGCTAGGATATAGGGGGGTGACCTTGCTGAGGACATAGTCTGTGTCAGCAGCAGGGAGTGCTGATAGCAGAACCTCGTCTTTCACCCCGATGATATTGACCGTTCCGTTTTCGACTATCCTGCACGCATACACGAGGGTCTGCGCTTCGGCAAGATAAAAACGAACCTTACATCCTGATTCCAGCAATGCCTGTTTGAAGACCAATGCGCCACACGTTCTTCCTGGGTTTAAAACGACAGTTTGTCCGTCCTTAAGATACGGAGCGATGGTGTGCGCCACGGCTTTATGGGCATTGGCAATGGTGGTGACCATGATGATTTCCGCATCTCTGACTGCTTCAGCAATATCGGTTGTAATGCAGCTGATTCTCCCAAAGCCTTGGATGCGTCCTTCAAGCCTGACACCGCCAAGAGTCCTCAATTCGTTGATTTTTGCTTCGACAATGTCATACAAAGCCACTTCGTAGCCCTGCATTGCCAAATAACCAGCAATCGCCTGACCGCCGTTTCCCGCTCCTAAAACTGCTATTTTCATAACTGCTATCTTTTCTAACAGAAAATCACAAGATTCTCACCATCCTCGTTTTCCACTTTCAGAGTCGAATAGATTTTCCGCTTTATCGTATTTAGTTCATCAAGACTTTTGACGACAATATGTAACCGCGCGAAAATGGATGCGGTAGTTCCTTCTTTTCCCACGACGTCTCCCTCCTTGTACACCTGCATCGCATCTATTACCTGAGGGATCCCGGAAATGTCATCCCATCCCTCTACCTTTGCAATTTTATCACTTTTACAAATGATGCTCTGCTGACTACAAACATCTTTGAAGCTCGGATTAGCGATATTAGCAATTCGATAGTCTGACATTTTACCCGTCAAAGCGAAATTTATCAACTCCTTAACAGCATTGTCACCGTTTTGGTTTTCAGTAAAAATATAGTGACGTCCGCCACTAAGCCTATACCCCATCTCATAGAAATAGAATTCTCCGTCATCCACAAAAGCCTGCATGAAAAGGACACCGTTCCGAAGCCCTTCGAGTTCAAACATCCGCTTGACACGCTTATCGACATCACTCAAATAGGCTTCTGTATACTTAGATGGGTATATTAAAGTCGATGTTACCGAGCCTTCATCCAATGTTTTGTAAATATATCTGTCACATATCGCCGTCAACGACACCTCGCCTTCCTGTACCTTATATTCGAAAGAGACATCGTCACAATCCATATAACGTTCAACAACAACCTTTTTCTTCGCCGAAAAATCAAGACTGTATTTCAGTTTTTCTTCAAAGCTTTCTGGATCGTCACAGATACAAATGCCACGACTTCCGCTGTTGTCAACAGGCTTTATTATCACTTTGTGGCCCCTACTGATAATTGATTTATCAAAATTGTCCATATTATATTCAGGGACAACAGGAACATTGTGCTTTCTACACTTCTCTTTAAACTTTTTTTTGTCCAAGGTCCACTCAAGTTGTCCTTTTGTTGCATAGCAGGGCTTTTTTGCAAGTTCACATAATTTTTGGTATGGTAAAAGGTATGAATCTGTAAATCCTGTGAGTATTCCGTCGACGTTATTATCATGAACTCGCTTTAACAATTCTTTGTAATCCATCAAACTCACATCCCAATATTCATCTGCATATCGTTTTGCCGGTGATTTTTGAACATCATTCCAATCCGTCACGATTGTATAAACGCCCATTTTTTCTGCTGTTGTTATGATATCGCAACTCAGTTTGGTTCCACCTAAAATCAAAAGTTTTTTCCCTTTTATGTTCATAACGATTGATGTTTTGCAATAATATCCACAATTCTTTTCATTTCCACCTCCCCGTATCGCTGGTCAACAGGTATGGGGATCAACTTCTCCGCCAATTCATACTCCGACATTTCTTCATCCGTCCACTCTATCACATTCGGCCAGTATGTCGCCACAAAAACTTTGTTCGCAATCAGTTTCTGCTTCAATGACGCATCATCCGTCCAATACGGATAAACCATCGGAACCGCATCGTCGTCCAAGTCCCAATGAATTCGGTTTGTGTTTTTCAACTGTTCGTCCAAAAACGCGAAATTCTCCCTCCTTCTTTGTTTTACACTGCTATAATCAACACCCGACAGAATCGCATCCGTGAGTCGAGACATATTTTTTATTTCATTTCCACAGAGTGCATCTTCGTTATTTCGGAAGTCAGAATAGCCCGCCTCAGCTCCAAAATCAATACGTTTCAGCAGATGAGACATCCGTTCAAATGAGAAATCCCACTCCAAATCCTGTTCCAATTTTAGGGAAGTGTAGAGATAAGCACCGTCCGGTACCCCGAAGAATTTCCGTGCAGAGTAAAAGGTATCTATTCCCGGCTCAGGTTCTGAGTAAAATGCTTGGGCGTTGTCCACAATCAACTGTTCTCCATATAGATCAGCAAAATCTTTCAGACAATTCTGTTTTAAGCCAAAATAGTTGGTGTACAGAAACGCCTCTTTCTTATTCAACAAGGGGGAGAGAACCGGCTCCAATAATTCGTTTATATGATAAAACTCATAGTCGATTCCCAATTTATTGATGGGTTCCAACAGTACTTCACAGGTATAATACGGAATATATACCTTGTCGTAACGCCTTGCGCGTAACACATACTCGAAGCAATTTCGGGCAGTGTTGAGGCGCAAAGCATCTTTGTGATAATGCCTGCCTTTGCGAAGGTCTAGTTCGAAATAGCCACCAATAGCGTTCATTTACAGAATATTAACTTTCAGCCAAGAAGATATATTATCAATAGCTTCAACCATTTCATCCTCTCTCTCAAATTTCAGCACCAATGTGCCGATAGCATCATTTGCTCCTTCAAACGAGTTCACTCGATCGCCTTTTGACACCCACAGGTCCTCCTCCACCACTTCTGCGGGCAAGGCCTTAGAGATTTCAAGTCCGTCAAACGCCCCTGCCTTTTCAGCATGGAGAATCACTTCCGCCCAATGTCCGTTATATGGTTTTTGTGTTATCTCCGGTACGGAATCCCCTACTATATATCGTGTCATGGCAGTAATCATATCGACCCCCGTGGCGTAGCGCAGCATCTCGCACAGGCGGTTGCCACCACCGCGAGGGGTCAGCTCCATAATGTATGGCTTGCCGTTTGTGCCCACACGTGTCTCAATGTTATATACATTAGTCTTCATTCCCAACAAAGTGATGAGACGCTGGATTTCGCCAGTCAAGTAAGCCTCTTGCTCCTTGGTGAACGTAGAAGGCCAACTGTAGGCAGCAGGGGTGTAAGGGTTGGTCGCGTTGAGATCGAAACGCTGGGCACAGAAGCTCACAAACTTCAATTTGCCGTCTTCGGAGAAACTATCCGTATCCGACGAGCAGCCTTGCTTCTCAATAAAGTCCTCGATGATGATATGGCCCGAGATAGACTTTTCGAAAGCATAATCCACAGCTGCTTTCAGTTGAGCCACGTCATCCACCCGAGTCACGCCCTTGCTGCCTGCCGCATCGGTAGGTTTAACAATGATAGGATAGTCCCATATCGTTGCATCAGCAATTGCATCCTCGGCACGACTATATCCTTTTGCCTTGGGCACATTGAAGCCATGTTTCGTAAGGAAATCACGGAACTTGTCCTTGTTCTGCAAAATCTTCACCGACTCGTACGGACCAAACGAAGGCAAGCCCATCTGGTTCTGCACATAACTGGCCGACACCACACCGGGGTCAACACCAAAAGACATGATGCCGTCAATCTGTTTCTCCTTTGCCACTTTGAGAACAGCCTCTTTATCAACAATGCTCACATTCACATACTCATCACTAAACTTGTGAGCAATGTTGTCAGGTAAGTAATCAGCAGTAATCACATAGTATCCCTGCTCGTGCGCCGCCTTGATGACGGGCAACAGGTAGCGGATACCGCCGAGGAGCATTAGTTTCTTTTGCATATCACCTTACTATAAGTTCGAGTATTCTCGTCAAATCCGCCTCACTTAATTCATGATGCATCGGCAGACAAATCACTTCATTGGCGACCCGAGTAGCTACAGGGAGATTTTCCGCTCCGGCAGAAGGCAGACTGCGATAGGTGCTGAAGGTACTGATGAGCGGATAAAAATACCGTCTGCCCAACACACCATGCTCCCGCAACTTGAAGTAGAGCTCGTCACGCGTCATCCCGTATTCTTCAGCATTAATAAAGATGGGAAAATAGCTGTAGTTGTGACGCACACCAGGCATGTCGTCGAAGAAACGTATACCAGGGACAGGGCGCAAGGCTTCACGATACTTCACCGCCACTTGGTGGCGTTTCTCAATAGCTTCGTCCACATGTTTCAAGTTGACCAAACCATACGCCGCCCTGACTTCATCCATCTTACTATTGATTCCAGGGGCAACCACTTCCGTTTCACCCGCAAAACCGAAGTTTTTCAAGAAATCGATGCGCTTTTTCGTGGCTTCGTCCTTCACCACAAGAGCCCCACCCTCAAGAGTGTTGTAAACCTTAGTTGCATGAAACGAGAGTGAGGCCATATCACCCTTGCTCGCCCAACTCTCTCCATTCACTTCCACGCCGAAAGCATGAGCGGCGTCATGAATAACCTTCAAGCCGTATTTGTCGGCAATGGCCTGAATCTCATCCATCTTGCAAGGCTTTCCATAACAGCTCACCGGCATGATGGCCGTAGTCTTGGGGGTAATGGCCGCCTCAATCTTATCAGGGTCGATACCACAAGTCTCGCCCTCAATGTCCACAAACACAGGCCGGCAGCCGTTCCACCAGATGCTGTGGGTAGTGGCAACAAAACTGTACGGTGTAGTGATAACCTCGCCTGTGATTCTTAACGCCTGCAGAGCGGTAAGCAACGGGAGCGTACCGTTGGTAAATAGACTGATGAAGGGCACCTTCAGATATTCAGCCAATGCTTTTTCCAGTTTTTGGTGAAAACTACCATTGTTGGTAATCCATTTGCTATTCCAAATCTCCTTGAGCAGCAACTCAAACTCCGCTCTGTCGGGCAACAAGGGAGAAGTGACGGTAATTGTGTTCTTGTCCATATTGGCGGTTGGTTGTTGGCTTTTAGCTATTGGCTATTGGCCGTTATGATGAAACAATGGGTTATAAGATAGCTTCTTTGATACTCGCAACAATGTATGCCAGGTCCTCATCCGTGACCATTGGACCGCTGGGGAGACACATGCCGACCTTGAACAACGATTCGGAAACGCCATTCACATAGGCAGAAGCGTTCTTATAAACAGGCTGTTTGTGCATCGGTTTCCACAGCGGACGGGCTTCGATTCCCTTTTGGTCAAGCCACACGCGCATAGCTTCTACATTGGCATTAGGCTCGCAATCCGTGTGCAAGGTTCCGCCAGCATGTACCACGCCGGCCGCACCGCCTACAGCACCTTGAACGGCGGCACTGTATGCACTCTCCTGCCCTTTCACCTTCAGCTTTTCATCCAGCAGAATGGTGCAGAGCCAGAAGTTCGAATCAAAGCGGTCATCCGGATTGCTGTGCACAGTAATGCCGGGAACATCGGCAAAAGCCTCTTCATAGAACTTTTGCACATACTTGTGGTGACGGATATGGTCATCCAAGACAGTCATCTGTCCACGACCGATACCGGCACAGATATTGCTCAACCGATAGTTGTAGCCGATGGCCTCGTGCTGATAATAGGGATAGGCTTCGCGAGCCTGGGTCGCCAGCCACATGATTTTCTGCCAGGCCTGTTCATCGGGGCAAACCAACGCACCGCCACCCGAGGTAGTGATCATCTTGTTGCCGTTAAAACTCAGCACACCATACTCGCCAAAGGTACCAAGCACCTGGCCTCTCCAGCGGCTACCGAAACCCTCTGCGGCATCCTCGATGACGGAGATGTCATATTTCGCCGCGATTTCCATGATGCGTTCGATATCGTAGGGCATCCCGTAGAGCGCCACCGGCACTATGGCTTTCGGCTTCTTGCCCGTCTTGGCAATCCTGTCCTTGATGGCCTCTTCCATCAAGTCGGGATCCATATTCCAGGAATCCTTTTCGGAATCCACGAACACTGGTGTCGCTCCAAGATAGGTAATCGGGTGCGAGGAGGCGCAGAAGGTGAACGACTGCACAATGACCTCATCGCCAAGGCCCACGCCACAGGCAATCAATGCAAGGTGCACGGCGGCGGTACCGGAGCAAAGGGCCACAACACGTTTCTGTAGAGGCGCAATGCATTGCGTCTCTACGATGCTGTTAACGAAATCCTCCAGATCTTTCTCAAACCCATTCACATTCGGGCCAAGCGGAACCACCCAGTTGGTGTCGAAGGCCTCTTTTATGTATTTTTGTTCTAAACCTTCATCAGACATGTGTGCCAAGCACAGATATATTCTATTATTTCTTTCTGACATACTATGTTGTTTAGTTCTTTACTCAATAATTTCGGTTTGTGTTGACTTCACAATATCGGCAGAAAATGTTGCTACCATAAACTTATACCCTCTTTTTTTCGACCGCAAAAATATCTTATTTTTTTCAAACAGCCAAACATAATCAGTTTTTTTAGATATTTTATCATTATCTTCTGTGAGACATGGATTGTAGCTTGATTAATTCTCTTGTATTCAGGCATTTGGTCGCTTATATTTTTGCCATGTCAGATTCTACGCCGCTCGTTTGTTACACAAATAATTACACTCCCCAATCCTTACACCTTCTCATAGAACGTGTCCGGTCTGCTAGGATCAAAGACTTCATTACAGTACATCACTGTCACGAGGTTTTCTGTTTCGGAGAGGTTGATGATATTGTGGGTATAGCCGGGGAGCATGTGGATGCACTGGATGTTGTCGCCCGAAACTTCAAACTCAATCACCTTGCCCTCGGGGTCGTTGAGGTTGCGCTCCTGAATGAGGCCATGGCCGCTCACCACGATGAAGAACTCCCATTTAGTATGATGCCAATGCTGACCCTTGGTGATGCCAGGCTTGGAGATGTTGATGCTCACCTGTCCACAATTCAGTGTGTGGACCAGCTCGGTGAAAGAGCCCCGGTCATCCACATTCATCTTCAACGGAAAAGCAACCTTCTCTTTTGGCAGATAGCTCAGGTAGGTGCTGTAGAGCTTCTTGGCAAAACTGTTGGCGGGGATTTCAGGAATCATGAGCGTTTTCGGCTGCGCGGCAAAACTCTTGAGCAGGTCAACAATACCACCGAGAGTTATTTTATGAGTCGTGGGCACATAGCAATACTTTCCATCCGTTTTGGGGACAACCTCAAGTCCTTCAAATTCACAATGATGCTCTCCTCCTTTCAGACAGGCAATCATCTCGTCAACCAAATCATCGATATAGAGAAGCTCCAACTCCACGAAAGGGTCGTTCACCGTATAAGGCAGGTCGTTGGCAAAGGCGTTGCAGAACGTGGCCACCGCACTGTTGTAGTTGGGACGACACCACTTTCCGAACAGATTGGGGAATCTGTAAACGAATACCCTGGTGTCTGTCGCCTTGCCGTATCTGAGGAACAAGTCCTCCCCAGCTTTTTTGCTGCGACCGTACTCGCTATTTCCGAAACGCCCCGTCAGACTCGCCTGCTGCGAACTGGAAAGCATCACCGGACAACGGTTGCCGTGTTTCTTCAAAGTGTCCAACAAGGTGCTGGCGAAGCCGAAATTGCCCTGCATGAACTCCTCCTGATTCTGCGGACGGTTCACACCGGCGAGGTTGAAGACAAAGTCCGCCTTCGTAGCGAATTCGTCCAGCAGCGCCGGATCGGTGTCTAGGTCGTATTCATAGATTTCCTCGATGCTCAACTCGGGGTAACGACGGTCCTTACCGTCTTTTATGCATTCTAAAGCGGCACAAAGGTTTTTGCCTACGAAACCCTTCGCGCCTGTCACTAGTATTTTCATTCTTTGAAGAGTTTAAGGGGGTATAAACTCATTGAACCTTACAAGTCCTTTCGCCAGACCATCTTGTTCACCACGCCCACGTAGCTTTGGATGATGCGGACAACTTTGGTGGAAACATTCTCGTCCACGTAGTCTGGGACCGGGATGCCGTGGTAGCCGTCTTTGATGAGACTTACCGCCACATCGACGCTCTGCAACAAACCTACCGTGTCGATGCCGCTCAGCACGAAACAACCTTTGTCTAATGCCTCGGGGCGCTCGGTGCTCGTGCGGATGCAGACCGCCGGGAAGGGATGCCCCACGCTGGTGAAGAAGGAGCTTTCCTCTGGCAACGTGCCACTATCGCTGACCACGCAGAAGGCATTCATCTGCAAGCAGTTGTAATCGTGGAAACCGAGGGGTTCGTGCCGGACAACACGCTTGTCCAACTGGAAACCGCTGGCCTCCAAACGTTTTCTCGAACGTGGGTGACAGCTGTAGAGTATCGGCATGTCATACTTCTCAGCCATCTTGTTAATGGCAGTGAACAACGACATAAAGTTCATCTCCATGTCGATATTCTCCTCGCGGTGGGCACTCAACAAGATGTACTTGCCCTTCTCCAGCCCTAACCGCTGGTGGATGTCGCTGGATTCAATCTCCACCAAGTTGTTGTGTAGCACCTCAGCCATAGGCGAACCCGTGACATAGGTACGCTCTTTCGGAAGACCCGTATCTGCCAGATAGCGACGGGCGTGCTCGCTATAGGCCATGTTCACATCGCTGATGATATCGACGATGCGACGGTTGGTCTCCTCGGGCAAACATTCATCCTTGCAGCGGTTGCCGGCCTCCATGTGGAAGATCGGGATATGCAGACGCTTGGCACCAATTACACTCAGACAGCTGTTAGTATCGCCCAAAACCAATACGGCATCTGGTTTCAACTCCACCATCAATTGGTAACTCTTTGCGATGATATTGCCCATTGTCTCGCCCAAGTCGCTACCGACCGCATCCATATAAACTTCAGGGTCGGCGAGCTTCAGATCCTTGAAGAAAACGCCATTGAGATTGTAGTCGTAGTTCTGACCAGTATGGGCCAGGATAGTATCAAAGTACTGGCGGCACTTGTTAATCACTGCTGCCAAACGGATGATCTCGGGACGGGTACCCACGATGATTAAAATCTTTAATTTCCCGTTATCTTGAAATTTTGCCATACCAAATTAAAATTATGAGTTTAAGATGTACCTCTTGAACCCTTGAACTTCTTGAACTATTTACACTAGATTTGGGATTCCGTTCAATTCGTTCTGGATGTACTCCAAAGAAGAGATTTTTGCCTTAGTTTCTTCGAGGTTCAGACGATAGGTATTGTCGCTGTTGAACTCCTCGATGGTAGCCCGCTTGGTGTCGCCCTCCTTGAAGTACTTATCGTAGTTGAGGTCACGATTGTCGGCGGGCACGCGGTAGAAGTTGCCCATGTCCTCGGCCTTGGCGCACTCCTCCTTGGTGAGCAGGGTTTCGTACATCTTCTCGCCGTGACGGATGCCGATCACTTTGATTTCCTCTTTCTTGCCGCCAAAGAGCTCGCACACGGCCTCAGCCTGGGTCTGGATGGTGCAGGCGGGAGCTTTTTGGACAAGAATATCGCCATTCTGACCATGCTCAAAGGCAAACAACACGAGATCAACAGCCTCCTCAAGCGACATGATGAAGCGAGTCATCTTGGGCTCGGTGAGGGTGATGGGATTGCCCTTGCGGATCTGGTCAATCCAAAGAGGGATGACGCTGCCGCGCGAGCACATCACATTGCCGTAGCGGGTGCAGCAGATCTTGGTATCGCCACTGAGACGGCTCTTGGCCACGGCGATCTTCTCCTCGATGGCCTTGGTAATGCCCATAGCGTTGATGGGATAGGCGGCCTTGTCGGTGGAGAGGCAAATCACGCACTTCACGCCGGCGTTGATCGAGGCATCCAGCACATTGTCCGTTCCGATGACGTTGGTCTTTACGGCCTCCATCGGGAAGAACTCGCAGGAGGGAACTTGTTTGAGGGCTGCCGCATGGAAGACATAGTCCACACCCTGCATAGCGTATTTCAGTGTCGATTTGTTGCGCACATCGCCTATGTAGAACTTGATTTTGTTGGCCACCTCGGGCATCCGGGCCTGGAAGTCGTGGCGCATATCGTCCTGTTTCTTCTCGTCGCGGGAGAAGATGCGGATTTCACCAACATCTGTTCTCAGAAAACGGTTTAAAACAGCATTGCCAAAACTGCCGGTACCTCCTGTGATGAGGAGGGTTTTGTCTTTAAATACGGACATGATATTCTAAATGTTTAAATTGTTATATTCGTTATTTTATATTTCATCCCTCATATCTCTTACTTCATACTTCCGCCCTCAGGCTTCGTCTCACTTCACATAATATCCACCCGTCTTATCCGAGTCACGGTACTCAATCAAATCTATTTTCTTCAAAGCTGCCAGCTGTTTCCATACTGTTGATTTGGATTTCCCTCTTATTTCTGCAACTTGACCAATCTTGATTCCAGGATTATTGAGAACAATCAAATAAACATCTTTAAGTACACCTTCCAGAGATTTTACACCACCATTTATATCACCACAATGACTAATCTCTGCAACCAGTTTTCTATACTCCTTCGACATTGACAGCTTACCCCTCTTCGACCGTAAGATGATTCCTTCATTCACCAGTTCATCAATCGTCGAAGTCTTCACTTTTCCAGGCACTTCAAGCTGTGCCATTGGCCTTTCTCTATATTCAGCACAACCCCACCGGGTACCATATCGATGGTGTCGTTGAGGTTGCCGTGGTCGTCTTAGAAGTATTCCTAGAAATGTCCGCGGACGCAGACGCAGGTCTCGCTGGAGCCGAGGTGGCGGTGGATGAGCATCACGGTGCTGGGCTCGATGGCGTTGAGCATGCGCTGGGAGTTGTCCTCGAGGCTGTTGCGGAGATCGAGGTTGCAGCGCAGACGGGGTGAGGCCTTGGCCTTGGCTGATAAATCGTCTAATAGTATCTTATCTATGATCATAAAACCTTGAACTTTGTTCACAACTAACTGTAAACCATAAACTTTATAAATCCCCTACCTCGTGGCCAAATCAAATAGCTGCAAAAGCGCGAAGTCTCTATGAATGTTGCAAAACGGTGTTCACCGGAAACTTACGTTAATTCGTGTTGGTGAGTGAATGTTGGTTTTTTCATGTTGGTTATTTCATGTTAACACGAAGTAATCAACAGCCGCAGGCTCACCAACAGCGAAGCTCACTATCTGGTTACAAAAGTGCGAAGTCTTCAAAAATGCTGCAAGACGGCTTTCCCCGTAAACGTACATTACATCTCCCCTTTTGCTTGCCGCCACATATCCTGCATAAACTTTGCCATCGGGCGTTTCTCTATCTCATCCAGCTCGGTATAGTTTCCCATCCACAACCTTTTCAAGTAATCGGAACCTCTATTACCAAGGAATTTAAAATTCGTGGGATCCATGTAATACGGCTCTTCGTAGGCTTTATCATACACTTCTTGCACCACATCGCCATGACGGCCATAAAGCGATTTCAAATGAAAAGTATCCCTGTACTCCTCAAACTCTGCCTTGTTAACACCTGCTTCTGGAACTAGTTCTATCTCCACCTCGTCATTTACCCTTGCAGCCGTATAAGGTCCCAACGGGTCGGTCAGTTCAAAGTGGAATTGTTTATGAATATCCGAATAATAGGGATGATATGCCAATGACAAGGCTTTGGCTGATTTTCCTTGATTGCATACGGCACAAGAGGGTATGAGGTTATAAAACGACATGCTCAGCATTGGATAGTGCAACTTGTCATAAAAGTGGTCGAACTGAAATCTTGTTATTCCCGCCACTTTTGTTTTCCGTTTCAGCTGAATATTTTCATTGGCATACAGTGTGTAGTGCATATTGCAATAGGGACAAGTCTTAACATTCAACCGCCTTGCAACCTCCACTAACACCGATCCCCTATGATTTGAATAGTTGAAAGCTTCCAGAATAGCCTTTCCCAATGCTGTACTCTTCCATTGCTTGGTGGGCTTTTCATAAAACCTGTCCTTGTATTTGGTATCAAAATACTTGGCTATTTTGTTCAGCCAAAACACATTTGCCGTTAAAAGAGTGTGCAAATGCTCTTTAATCTTAGTGGCCACTGGCTGATCTGCCGCATCCAGTGTTGGAATCTTATTCTCAAGCGCCACCTTGATTTCGTCCTCAATTTCATCAATCAGATAATCCCGGATACTATCCAGGCTGCGACTCTCACCATCTACGCCCAATCTATCCCCTGCTATCTTATTCATTCTTAGTCCTCCTTCTTGCCTTCAATTCTTGAATCATCGCTTCATGATAAGCTATTTCAGAGTCAATATTTTTAGACGCAATCCTTCTCAGCAAATAATCCCTTATCCGTAAATCCCCAGTCAACGCTATAGTCTTCCTGGTGTTAACAGTAACCTCGTCCTCTTCAATGTCTTTTACCACTTGGTTTAGTTTCTTTTGAGCAAAAGCTCCTATTAAACCATTTTTCATGAAGAAAGCTCTGCGATAGAGGTTAAACACATTCTCGCCAAAAGTTTCTTTCTCATCAGAAACAATAACAGCAGATTTCCCGTTTTCTCTATTCAAGAAGTTTACACAACAAGCAGGAACATCACTAAGGATAATGGGGGAATGGGACGTAATCACAATCTGGAAATCAACCCCACCCTTCACACGCATATAGTGAATGAACTCATTCAAAATCCTTACATATTGCATTTGTAGTTTCGGATGATAACCAATCTCCGCCTCATCAAGCAGCAAAAGTCGGGGAGACTCAATATTCCCAAAACGCTTTGGAGCAATGGAAATGCCATAATTCAGTCTCGACAGCAAGTTTAACAGTTCAAGCTCTCCTGAACTCAGAAAGGTGTTTTCGTACAAATTATGGCTATAGATAAAATCAAAAAATCTGGCAGTTAAAAAATACTGGCTATTTATAACTTCTTCCAATAAAGATCGTAGTCTGTCTTTATCCTTTTGAACGTCAAGATAGAACGAACCGCTCCCCTCGTCAAAATCACAGATTGCCACCATCTTTTTCACTACATATAGCAGCGATCCAAGAGCTTTATATGTCTCGGCAGCCATTTTACGTTCCTTGACATAGTTTGTTAAAGCATTAACAATACCATAATTTTTTGGTGCCTTAACCCAATCATTTAGAAGCATCAACAAATCACTTTGATTACCCTTTCCTTCCGCAATAAGATTGATGATGTCATAATAGACGATACGCTCTATAGATTTTTCCTTGATATCGACTGAAGTCAATTGTTCTCTTGGAATCTCAATTTTATCAAAGCGACTAATCCTCCCAAGTTTTATGGCATTCCATCCACCCCTGTTGGGAGCAAATTGCACAAATTTTGGCAATTGTATTGTTTTTAACAGCTCACTTAAGCCATCCAGTGCAAGTATCTCACATATACGATAGTTGTTTTGGGCGAAATAGGCCAAAAGGTAGTTGTACAAGGGCTCGCTCAAATGCAGGGAATCAATATTTGAATAGTCTTGCAAATCTTTAACGAGTAGCCAGGCATCCGAAGCCTCGTAACTTCCTGCAAGTTCCATTTCCCCATCCACTCCCATATACGGCTGAAAATGCCCGGAATAATAAAAAGTTTCTAATGAAAATCTTCTGGATTCTGGATGTAAAACAATTCCTTCACCGGCCACCACTTTAATGTTCGTGGTGTTATATATATACAGTTCCCCATTTTGTTCATAAACAATCAGCACCTTCAAATCTTCGTTTCTTGGGTAACCCTCTACAAACAAGTGTTTCAACAACCGAAGAACGGTGGTCTTCCCGCTTCCGTTGACACCAATAATCGCAGTGAGTGAATAGATGCCCTGCTCCCAAAAGTCAGCGGGGATTGTATCGTTACGCCTGATGATCAGTGTATTTCCATCCGAAATGGAGAATGAATATCGGTGATCGAATGAAAAACCGATATTCTGCAATACGTCAAAGGAAGTTGTGTACAAATAGGATAAATGCATATTCACTTTATCAAATCAGGTGTTTTTCTCCCCTATTTCGACCAAAACAAGTATATGACTTAAACAGAGTTATCTCGACTTAGTAGTTGCCATACATGTTGTTTAATATCTATACTTCGTATAAAGTATTGTATAAGTGCGATTTAAAATGTATATTCTTCCATAAAACTTACATTCTCTTTTCTTCGTTGCTTATCTTCAATCGAAAAAGCCAACCCCATTGTCTTATCAACTTGAGATAGAAAACTAAAAAAGAATCGAATTACAACACCCAAATCTTATACGCCAATTTGCCATATTTGCCATGTCGGGGTATTGTCCTAATTTATCCTTGAATCCCATTTGCATTTTACCATGATTCGTAAACCAACACTCCCGCAACTCGCTGCATGTTCTTGTGCTGTTTGTAACAGTACGCATATAATAACACTTTTTCCCGAAAGTTGAATATGCCAACAAATTAATGTCTGTCTCCGTTAGTTCCTCGTCCACACTTGCCCATTCACATAATGTTCCTATTATCATTTCACTTGACACGTCATCCCTAAGCCTCTCTTTCGTAAAGAGAAAACCAATTGGTTTATCCCTTTTATAAATGGAATAGAACGACTGTTTGTCATGTGGTTTACCAGTAAGATTGTATTTCAAATTCCATTTCAGCCAAGCATTGTCATGTAGTTCAGCGTACTTGTGTCCGTCATTCGTGCACATGTCTCCCGCCCAGTCTGGAATGCCGTCCTCTTTTTTTAGACAATACTTCTTTTTTAACCTCTTTATTCTTGCTTTAGTTGGAACATTCAAGATCCCAAGAAAAACATCGCTCAAACCTGAACATATTTTCAACGGCAAACCTTTCAACCCTCGACACGCAAATGCCGATTCTACATTAATTAATTTTATCATTTCGGGGAAATAAAACAACGTGCAATCGTTTTTCTTCATTATAGAATCACATGCATCCGACAACAATGAGCAAAGGAATAACGGATATTCATCATTCTCCAATGAGTAATTGGCGATTTTGGTCCCCATGCCTTTCCCGCGTTGACTCTCATGAACCTCGATACTTCCAAACGATTGAGCATCAACAACATCGTCTCCTCTTTTGACTTTTGTCCCATATAATAAACTTCGACCTACAACTATACCGTCATTCACAATAAGAAGAACCGCAGTTTTAGAAGCGTCTGTATAATTTGGGTTTTGGAAGAATGTTTGTCTGACATTTGCATCCACAAAAGATGCAATGCCATACTTGTCATCATCAGTCAACCAACTGTCTTCTTCCAATTGACCATAAGATATTTTCTTTAAAATAACTACGCTCATTGTTAAATCATGATGTTTGAAGAAATGAAGCAAATACTTAGCTCTGTTATAATACCCTACTTAACAGTCTTGCCTTCTTATCGAACACTTCCGCAATAATCTCTTGAGTCATATCACCAAAAACAGGGCCATTGCACTGCTGGTGGAATGAGAGGCCGCTCATCGAAAGGTTCTTTTCAATTAATAGTGGGTCGCCCTCTGCATCAATAGCAAAATCCCATGAGATAAGTTTGGAAAAGTTTACCAAGCGATTGTGTAACGTTTCTGCAAGCTTTACCACCTTATCGAAGTTTGGTACATAGTGGCCTTTGAACAGTACACCCGTAGTTGGATGACATTCAAACTTTTCACCAGAATAATTATACGCAACTTTTTTTAGATTACCTGTTTTATCCACACCCACATATAACCCACCTGCGGTAGCATTGTCCACTCTATTACCGCCAGCACCCATTCTCACAATAGTCGACAACTCTTTGGCCTCACCATTATGGAAGAATGTCATCATACGAATTGTGTTTATCGAATTTGGATAAATCGAGGCAATTTGTTCGTGCTGTGTGGCGAATCTCTGTACAATACAATTTTTGAACGAATCAACGTATTTGACAAACTCATCAAATTTTTCCGTTTCCCCAGCCTTATATATTAGAACACCCCTACCCGACCCAGTGCCAATTGACGGTTTTGCAACATAACTACAATCTGGCGAAAGTCTATCGTGCAGTTCATTGATGGATATTATCTTGTAGTTCTCATCCAATACTCCTCCCCCTATGTTTCGTGCAACAGTAATAGGTTGTTTGACATCGTAAAAGAACAAGCTATTGAAGTTTTTATCCTCAATTGTGAGAGCACCCCAGTAGTCATTGTATTTCATATCCACAATACTAAAAAAGAGATTACCAGGGAAATACAGAGGAGTCCATGCTCGCCCTTCCTCATTAAAAAGGTTATAGTAAGCGAACCAGATATCATCCACATGAATTCCCTTCCATACCTCATCCACCATTTGCCTTTGCTCTTTTGTCAGCGATGGTATCGTAACCCCTAAATCATGGCAAGCCTTTATGTCATGTTTCATGTGTGCCCAGATTGCTTTTGCACGTCTACACCTTTCGTGAAATATTTTTCCGTCTGTTATTATTGAACTTATACTCATTCTAATACTTCTTTTATTGTTCGTCTATAACAATTTACTTAACAGTCTTGCTTTCTTGTCGAACACTTCCGCAATAATTTCCTGTGTCATATCTCCGAAAATAGGACCATTGCACTGCTGATGGAAGGACAAACCTGCCCATGACATGTTCTTTTCAATTAATATCGGGTCACCTTCAGCATCTATTGCAAAATCCCATGAGATAAGTTTAGAAAAGTTCACCAACCGATTATGCAATGATTCTGCAAGATGCACCAATTGATCAAAGTTTGGAATATAGTGACCTTTGAATGGTACACCCGTTGACGGATGACAATCAAACCTTTCGCCATAATCATTATATGCAACATTCTTAAGTTGACCTGTTTTATCCACCCCCACAAAACACCCACCAGCAGTGGCATTGTCAATTCTATTACCGCCAGCGCCCATCCGTATTACAGTTGACAATTCCTTGGCCTCACCGTTATGGAAGAATGTCGTCATTCGGATTGTATTTATAGACTCCGAATAAATTGACGCTATTTGCTCATGCTGTGTGGCAAATTTTTGCACAACACAGTTTTTAAACGAATCTACGTATTTTACAAATTCCTCAAATTTTTTCGTTTCACCAGCTGTATAGACTCGAACACATCTACCGCCACCCGAACCAATTGATGGCTTTGCAACATAACTGCAATCTGGAGACAACCTTTTGTGCATTTCATCAAGGGATATACGCTCATAATTCTCATCCATAAAAGTACCTCCCATGTTCCGCAAAACTGTAATAGGTTGTTTGACATCGTAAAAAAACAAACTATTAAAATTTTTGTCCTCTATTGTGATAGCACCTCTGTAGTCGTTGTATTTCATATCCAGAATGCTATAATAGAGATTGCTCGGGAAATACAATGGGGTCCAGTCTTTCCCCTCCTCATTAAAAAGATTAAAGAAGGCAAACCAGAAATCATCCACATGAATACCCTTCCACACCTCATCCACCATTTGCCTTTGTTCTTTTGTCAGCGGAGGTATTGTAATCCTAAGATCATGTTTCATGAAATCCCGGATTTTTTTTGACCGTTTGCATCTTTCGCGGAACGATGCACCTGCATCAATTATTGAACTAATGCTCATTATCTATTGTTTTTATTGTTTTACAATACCACACTTAACAATCGAGCTTTCCTATCGAACACTTCTTTAATAATATCCTGCGTCATATCACCGAAAAGAGGTCCATTGCACTGTTGATGGAAGGAAAGACCTCCTTCTGACAAGTTCTTTTCAATCAAAATCGGATCACCTTCTGAATCAATCGCAAAGTCCCATGATGCAAGTTTGGAAAAGTTCACCAACCGATTGTGTAACTTCTCTGCAAGTTTTACCAAATTTTCAAAATCTGGCACATAGTGACCCTTGAACGGGACACCCGTTGTTGGATGAGATTCAAATCTTTCACCATAATCATTAAATGCCACATTCTTGAGATGACCTGTTTTATCCACTCCTACAAAACAACCACCTGCGGTAGCATTGTCAATTCTATTGCCGCCAGCACCCATTCTTATAATAGTTGACAATGCCTTAGCCTCCCCATTGCGGTAGAAAGTTATTATTCGGATTGAGTTCAAAGAATCTGGATAAATTGATGCAAGTTGTTCGTGCTGTGTGGCAAATTTTTGCACAACACAGTTTTTGAACGAATCTACGTATTTGATAAATTCTTCAAATTTTGCGGTCTCTCCTGCCTTATATATTAGAATACGCCTACCTGCCCCTGTGCCAATTGATGGCTTTGCGACATAACTGCAATCTGGTGAAAGTCTTTTGTGCATTTCATCAATGGAAATAATCTTATAATTCTCATCCATTATGTTGCCCCCAATATTTCGAACAACTGTAACAGGTTGCTTGACATCGTAGAAAAACAAACTATTGAAGTTTTTGTCCTCAATTGTGGCACAACCTTTGTAATCTGTGTAATGCATATCCACAATACTATAATACAGATTACTGGGAATATACAAAGGTGTCCAATCTCTACCTTCCTCATTAAAAAGATTAAAGAAGGCAAACCACATATAATCCACATGAATACCCTTCCACACATCATCCACCATCTGTTTTTGTTCATGGGTTAACGAAGGAATGCTGACTCGTAATTCATGTTTCATAAAATCCCCAATCCTATTTGTCCGTCTGCGTCTTTCATGAAACGTTTTCCCCGCATTAATTATTGAATTTATGCTCATTTTTAGATCGTTTATTTATAGTTTCGTTTACCATCAACATTTAACATAAAGCCCTGCTGATATCCGGATCATTCAAACAAATCCCAGAATCTTTTCACGTCTTTTTTATACACCCACTCCGAGAAAGACTTGCTTATTTCAAAACTGGTCTTCCGATAGAGCAATGACGGGGCGTTATTCACTTCATAGAAGAATATTCCATCCTCTTCATACATCGGATCGGCAATGGACATATAGCGCGTTCCTTCAATTGCATTACCAGCATCGGCAGCAGAGTCAATAATCAAACAGCCTTTCTTTACTTGTTTTAATTGTTCCTTGGTGATGATGTGAGCCACGCTTGAATCCACCTCAATACCGTTGATAATAACGTCGTATTCACCGATTGTTTCATAGAACTCGTTCATGGTTTTACGATAAAACATGCGCACGTCAGCATTGTATTTAGAAACATAGCTGTACCCGCCCTGAGAGCAACTTCCACTGGCTAATACGGCGATTTTGGTGTCAGAATCGGGGTAGAGACCAAAATGTAACAGTGCATGCTGTACGCTCGCCACACCTGCATAGAAACTATTCTTCCAAACAAAATTCTTCTTGATGAAAGTTACAGGAATATGCTTGTCGCCAATGTGAGCCGTTGGATAGATATTGTCGAGATCGATGACGTGCAGTCCTTTCTTACAGGCCACCTTTTGATAGAACTCGGTACCAGAACCCGTAGGATGAGTCCATCCAATTATCATTTGGCCTTCACGGAGATGGTCATAATCTCCGGGCTGAATGAGTTTCAAGCAGAATACGGTGTCACAATTCTGGAAAATGTTTGATCTTGAGTCGATTTTGCAACCTTTAGCCTCATATTCAGCGTCATTTATACCCAATTCGGAACCGAAACCCGTTTCGATGACAAGCTCGTTTTCAAATTCCGAAGTGATATGTTCTGGCAGTAATGCCACTCTTTTTTCGCCCGGATAGGTGGGCTTAATAAAACCTAATTTCATAATTGATACTTTTTTTATTAATACATTATTCAAATTCTTTTTTCATTTCGTGATTCGTAAGCTCTAGTACAAAATCTCTACTGCCCTTCTTTTGCCTTTAGACCTTGTGCAAAGTCGGAAAGATATCTGTACCTCGGTGTCAACTCACCATCTTTCAATATCATTGAACGGTCTATCACATCCGAATGTTCACCCTTCAACAATGGCTCAAACACATGCTTCGTCAGCATGTCGCCGAAATAGGCGCTGGTATCCATCGCCAAAGCATTCGGACAAGTGTCCACCGCCATTTCGGTTATGTTGTTTGGAAAAGAGAAGGCTGGCTCGTCTCGTTCTGTAACAGGGTTATAGTCGTAGTACGGGTCGTCGTGCGTGGCAGGGCGAACAGTTGACTTGATACTGCCTTTGATGTCGCATGTAACGTCGCCAATCATGCGGATGCGCATATCTGGGTTGCGCAAGTCCTCTTCGCTGAGATAGACCGGTGCTTCAGGCCCCCAGAAATGGGCGCAAATCAGCACGTCGGTTTTCTTAGCAAAACGCATAAAGTCGCTTTCGTACTCCTTAGCGTTGTGGGTGAAGTCGCACCATGAAAAAGCTCCGCCATCTTTGCGCTTCACCAAGCGGTCAACATCTGCCACGCAATAGGACAAAGAATCTACCTTGTCTGTAGCGAGATACTCTTCTTCGCCCATCTTGACGGCACCAATATTGTCCAGCACATGCTGCGCACCTTGCGACACACGGCCTGCACCTGTAACAATCATTTTCACTTTAGGTAGCTCGATACCGTTCAGCACACCAAACAGCTGATCAAGTGTGAAACGACGGTCTGGCTTGGGTAGTTCATACAACTTGTGTTTTAAACCATAGCCACGTAAAGTGTAGTACACCCCAACGACACCTGCCCACCAACCGAAGGCGCAGACACGGATGTTATTGTCATCAACAAGGTATTCATAATCACAGAAGGTGATGTGTTTCTGCATGAATGCCTGGAGCAATGGCCGGTTATACTCCTGCATTTTGGCGATATGACCAAAGAAGAAGTATTGCTTATTAGGTATCAGGCTCTCGATGTTGGCCTCTTTGATACCAAACAATATATCGCAATCGTCCACATAATATACCACACGCACACCTTCAGCACGGTATTCTTCGTCGGAGAAGGCACGTATATCACTTGCTTGGACTACAATCTCGTGTTGAGGGAACCTATTGTTCAGGTCGGCCACTTGCTTTGGCGACAAGGCCACGCGGTTGTCAACCGGAGTCTTGGTCTCTTTGATAATTCCTATTTTCATCTCATTATGGTTTTAATGCGGTGAGTATGTCCTTTTCTGTGAGTTCACCATATATAGGACAGATGCCCTTGTTTGTTTTCACCTTTATGGTTTTATTGATAAAGTCAACATCTTTGATGAGGGTGTCCAAATCCTCCGAGTACAAGGATATCATTGTGATTTTTTGCGGTTTGTCGTCCTCGACAACAAAATCATCATAAATGATGGGTAAATAGGTGATTGTCTCTCTAAGCTTCAACACCTCTTCTTCCCCAAGAATTCTTTCCACGACGCTTCCTTTTTCCGCTTGGAAATATGGGCTATATGTTATAGAATAACCTCGGTCAAGGATGAAATCAGGCTTTACTTCAAACGGAACACCCATACCATATTTAATCATCATAGTCAAATAATCAATGCCGTCGCTGGCACGATGATAGTCGAATGAATGTCCACCACCAAGACGGAATCCTGTTTCAAACACATAGAACTTACCATTACGATAGAAAAATGAGATATTGGCAACACCACACTCCATTCCCATATCGGAAAGCATCGCTTTTATATTTCCATCAACTGAATCAATGTATTCTTTTTCGAATCTGGAAGGGAACGTCCAAGCTTTTTGCTTGGTCTCGAAACCTTTTTGACTGCCCAACATTGTGGTGTCGCAGGTCTCAATCAGGATGGTTTGCTTGCCGTTGATGTAATAGGTGCAGTCGAATTTAACGCCATCGCCAATGAAATCTTCCACCACCACGCTCTTCGAGGGTGACATTTCGTAGGCGTAGGCCAAGTATTCCTTATACTCGTCAGCATTATAAGCCACATTGATTCCAATACTTCCACCACGGTCAGTAGGCTTAATGATGACAGGAAAGAGAATATTGGCATCGTTGGGGTCGTACTCGTTGACAATCGGCACACAGTATTGTTTGCAAAGGTTCTTAAATTTATTCTTGTCGCGGGTGTTTTCAAGTTGTTCACGGTTGATGTAGCATGGCAAACCGAGACGTTCGCACATCTCAATCATAGCTTCAATACGAAACTCACTAACCCCGGCCATTATACCATTCACTCCACTTTCGCGACACTTTTTCTCCAAGGTGTCATAATCCATCCAACTGATGTCCCAAGCTTCATCGGCAATAGGTTTAGCCGGACAATCCTTGCCCGTTCTTACATCCGTAACAATTACGTAGCAACCTATCGACTGAGCTATTTTGACAACATCGACATCATAATTCGACGCCCCTATGATAAGGAGTTTTTTACCCTCCAATTCCTTCATGATATTATAAGTTTAATTGTTAATATTTTCAGTAACACTATTGTTATCGTCTCTGTGATAGATTTCGGAGAAATGCAGGTCATCAACTTCTCTCATGTCCTCGGCACCCTCGCCCACATCAGAACGTTTCAGTACATTCATCACGGTAAACCACAGTATGCGAATATCAGTCCACAGCGAACAATGGTCAACATACCAAACATCAAGTTTGAACTTCTCGCTCAATTTACAATGATTTCGGCCATGCACCTGCGCCCAGCCCGTGATACCAGGACGGACATCATGACGGCGAGCCTGCTCAGGATTATAAAGAGGCAGATACTGCATCAGCAAAGGTCGAGGCCCGATGAGTGACATTTCACCCTTAAAGATATTGAACAATTGGGGCAATTCGTCAAGACTAGTTGAGCGGACAAAACGCCCCACCTTGGTCAGACGTTGGGCATCGGGCAAAAGTTCCCCGTTTTCATCCCTTTCGTCGGTCATTGATTTGTATTTAATCACCTTGAAGGGCTTGCCATGATACCCAGGTCTTACCTGGGTGAAGAAAGCACCTGCCCCTTTGTTGGCAAAATGCAGCCAAATTGTAACGATTATGAAAACAGGAGACAAACAAATAATCGCCACCAACGAAATGACAAAATCAAAAATTCGCTTGAAAAAATGCTTATACATAAATAATTATCCTCTATATGTTGGGAAATAGCCATTGTTGCGGTCGAAGTTAGGGTCTTCGGCTGCACGAGCTTCAATTGCTTTATTGTATATCTGTTGATTGAAGACATATCGGCCAATATAGAAAGGCACATCTGGGTCAGGAGTGAAGCAACGCTTGTATCTGTAAATACCATCGTCCTTGTGGTAGCCACCTCCTAGAATAAATTTTTCACGACCTGTGCGATTACACCACTTCAAAACTTCGTTCTTCAGGAAATCGTTTGGCCGGAAGTCGTAGTAATCAGACAAAGTGCCACCCAAGAATGAGTAGGCATACTTCTCAGAACAAAGCACCAGCTCGGTGGAAATCACTTTGCCGTCTTTTACCACATGGAAATACATGAAGTTTCCGGGCAAAAGCCGCTCTATGTTTAGGAAATATTCCTTGCCGAAATAATAATACGAGTCGGCATTGTTGCGATCCATCGTGAGGTCGTAAATATTAAGGAATTCGTCCAAATGGTTAGTATCAGGCTCTATCAATATTTCTAGCCCGTTATTTTCAGCTTTACGTACATTCTTGCGCACTTTGCGGTCGTAGCGGTTCCAAATGTCGTTCTCAAAGTCTCCAGTAGTATTTACTACGACATTTGCTAAAAGCTCAATTGTCTCGCCAAAATAATTCTTACGGAAATCGACATTGTCGAAAAGATGAAAACGATGAAATTCGCAGATAATATTGTGTTTCCCACAATGCTTGGTAAAAGACTCTTTGTAAGCCTCCATCAACTGATGCATGTCGGTTACATTCTCGCAATAGGGTCCCCCGTAGCCGTAGGGTGTCACGATGTCGAAATACGTCTGACCCTCAATCTGCCACTTTATCTCACGTAATATATACGTGTTGGTTATCTTACCAAAGGGACACTCGAACACAAAGGTATCGCTATCTCCATCGATGTTCTTGTAAACTTTGGCATAGTTTGGGTTAAAAAACAAGTCCATCATTTCTTTAAATATTCTTTGATAGTTTCCACAATTCTGTACATATCAAGATCATCGTACCGCTGGTCACACAACAAGGAAAGTTCACAATCATACACCTCAGTCGCCGCTTTGCTGACGGCATGCAAATCAGACAACGGCCAATGAACAGGGCAATAGATGCTGTGTTCAATTAAAAAGCAGCGCAATGCATTCCTATGGTTTGGATGAATATAAACTGGCACAAATAGTGGAGTGTCGTGAGCATCCATTCTAACAACAAGGCAGCGGATGCGTTCATCATTCAAATCGAGAACACTCTGCATCAATATCAAGGCGTTGTTCCGTCGTGTCTGAACAAGATACCGACAATCAGTTTGCCTTAAAACATCAAATGAGCGTTGGTCAGGCAGGGTATGATGATAATTCTGTTCGAGCATCTCTTCGGCTTCGTTAATCAGAGTAAGGAACTGCTGCTTTTCAACATCTTCATCATTCATATAACGACTCTTCAGATCAAAAATTCGAGCACGCATATCGGTGTACTCGTCGAACGGTTTCCAATCCGTTCCGAAGACAATGTCCGTATTATCTTTAACACCCACAAAGCCACAATTCACATCCATCCACTTGCGATAGCTGCCAAACACATAATCGCAGTCGTTGAAATTGAAATCGGAATATAGCGAATGGGTGGCATCGTAAATTATCAGCTTACCTTTGGCATGTTGTTCCTTGGCAATAACTGACGTTCCTGCATCTACAAAACCAAAATAATCAAGAAGAAACACCACATCACAACCATGATCGGGGTCAAACTGACGCTTTATGCCTGACTCGGCAGGAACCACATCGTAGAACAACACCTTAACGCCATGCCTTAAGAATGGTTCAATCATAGTATGGCAGCAGTAGGAAGGCATATAAACCGAGGTTTTACCCTTCTTTACCAACTCTTCAACGATATACTCCAACGCCACGCGACCGCTAAGAGTTTCCCTCACAGACCATTCGGGCTTGTACGACCATTCACATCCTCGCTTATCGCAAGGACTGCAACCTGTCCAGAACTCGCTACCGATCTCCTTTTTCATTTTTTGAGATGATTCATAATGGTATCGTATGTGTTTTCAATGCGATAGTTGTCACAGAGGAACCGATACCCCTTTTCTCCCATCGCCTTTATATCGTTGTGGAGCATTCTATCGACACAATTGGTGAAATCCCCAATGGAATTGCTCTCACACCAGTAGCCGAAACCATTGGCTTCGGCCATTGGACCCATGTCACAATTCGGGTCGGTGGCGCAAATCACCGGCATCTTGTATTCCAAATAACTCAACAGGCGCGACGGGAAATTCGGGATAGTGAAACGATGATCAAGGAAAATTAGTCCCACATCACAGGATTGCACCAATATGTCATAATCCTCCTTAGGTAAAAACTGTAATATCGTTGCGTTTCCTGGCTTATTCTTATCATACCATTCCTGAATTAAGTGCTTCTCTGTCCCCGACCCGACAACAACAAAGTGGCAATCAGTCCGATTCTTGTTGGCATCGAGACACTTCACCAAGAAAGGTATTCCTTGGGGTTTGCCGAGGTTGCCACCATAAACAAACACTGGCTTATCTATCGGCAATCCATACTTTCCCCTTATCCTTTCTTTGTTATCATTATCGTTAAGATTATCGTTTAATTCTATACTATTAGGAGCAACTTCCACTTTGGAGGGTGCAACCTCCGGATTATGCTTCAGCACAAACTCCACATTGGCAGAACTCATGCATCCTATATAATCAGACTGACGGTATAACTCAATCTCTTTTTTGCGGAAATACTTGTAGAACACACTATTCTTTCCAAACATTCCTATGTCAACCGCATTTTGCGGGAAAATGTCTTTCAGCAAAAGATAGGAAATAGCCTGCGGGTTTTTCTTCTTAAGATATTTTACCACTCCCATTAGAGTGATTGGAGGAGTGCTGTAGAGTATCAAATCGAACTTTGTATTGTCTATATATTTCTTGATCGCTCGTTTAAACTGCCTCTTCACCAAAATCTGACCAATGCCTTTCTCAACAACATTTGTTTTTGTAAGATTCAACGTTTGAACCCCGAGGTTTTTCACCCCATCACTTTCTACGACACTCGTAGCAATGCCTGTTTTCCGTTCTCGAGGAGAGACTATCGTCACTCGATGCCCTTCATCACGGAATTTTCGTATAAGGTCACTGTAAATGTTTCGTCCCTCAATACTCTGTATTGGTGACATCGTAAGAAAGATTATGTTCATTCGTTTAACAGACAAAATAAATTAAAATATTCTAAATTTTATTAATATCTAAAAAGTCCTTCACAACAAATTAGTCTGTGTCTATTCAGTACTCTATCGCAAAAACGATTGGGTTCTAATATTTTAGGCAAAAAACTTTTTTTCAATTCCAGGTTAACCCTATCAATTGATAATCAGACAGTATATAAGCAACCGACATGCTACAATTAATACTATTACACAAACGGTTGCCCCCCTCCAACCACATCCACAAACTTTTGACAGTCATTGATATACATAGCACATTTCGACAAAGATTCGTCTGGCAATTCCCACCATTTTGTGGCGAGAAGTTTTTCTATTATTTCTTCCGGAAAACGATATTTAATAACTTTTGCCGGCACTCCACCCACTATCGCATATGGTGGAACATCTTTCGTAACCAAAGCATTGCTACCAATCACCGCACCATGTCCAATTGTAACGCCTTGCTTGATAGTAACACCGTGGCCTATCCAAACATCACTTCCGATTATTGTTCTCTTTGGCTTAGGCAATTCATGCTTGAAGAAACGCATTGATGGACCGCTATGACTGACATTTTGAAATACGGGAGAAGTACTAACCCAATTAATCGGATGTTCTGCCCCGCCTATAAAAACATGGTCGCTTATAGAACAGAAAGAACCAATATTGCATGACGCTATCTGACAATTGTTTCCACAATAACTATAACGACCCATTCTCACATCAACAATATTACATCCATAGTTAATTACAGATGATTTATGAATCTTACTACCAACTACAGCTTTGCCATGAAGCCTATTTATTATCTTGGCATAAATATAAGAGAGTTGCATAACGTCACATTTTTTGCTTACTTTTTTAAAGCTTCAAGGTATCTTTTTGCCACCTCAGAGTCTGAATATTCAAAAGCCGTTTCTTTAGCTCCACGTGATATCTCAACAAGTTGTTCTGACGGCATCTGCTTTATGTTCCTCAAAATGCTAGTCAATTCACTTACATCCCCCGCCTTGCACAGGAATCCATTTTTTCCATCAACTATTACTCCATCAACACCTTCATTTCGTGAGCCAACGGGAATCACTCCTAATGCCATTGCTTCAAGATAGACCAAGCCAAAGATTTCCGCTCTGGAAATCATCACAAGCACATCAGCCTGCCTTAAATACTGTACAATTCGCTCGCGAGGTATCCTACCCGTAAAATATAGTTCTCCTTTTTTGCCTAATCTTTGATGTTCTTCTTCTATATTATTCTTTTCAGCGCCATCACCAATAAATGTCAATGAGAAATCACCTTCTGGATACGCTTGTGACAATGCTTTCAACACAGACAAAGGATACTTTCTAGCTATCAAAGACCCCACAAACACATAATTACGAACGGGCTGTTGCACTAATCTTTCGTTTTCTTCACCCGATTTTAAAAAAAACTCTGAAACCCCAGAAGAAGCAATAAAAGAAGATTTCGGCCTCCCATATTGTTTTTCAAAATTACGCTTTCCTGTAAGACTACGAAATCCGACAGCATCCAACTCAAACAACATCTTCACACCCTCGCCACCATATTTTTTTTCAAAATCAAACACATTTTCATGCAAGACAAGGCATGTGGATTTTCCATAACTCTTTTTTAAAGCACTCAACAATTCTAATTGAGGATTATCCCAATGACCAATAAACCAATCAGGCACGCCTAATCGGGAACACTCCTTTTTAATGATGTTTAATGCTCGTTTTAGTTGGCTATTGGAATATCTAGAATGAGGAAGCATTTTTTTTAAACAACGTTTATGTACAGATACGCCATCGGTAAAATAGTCCTCGTCTTGAGGACACTGCGTAGGAACCATCATTCCCAACCTGGTATTCAGTTGATGTTGAAAATGACGGCCCACCCAATACATAATCCTAGGAAATTTGGCAACAAAGTGAAAAACTGTTACTTCATGACCCATTTTCACCCATTCACGTGCAAAATAATGTACCACTGGGGTTGACCCCTGCATTGAAGTTGTAGTAGCGTATATAGGAGTTAATAGAAAGATTTTCATAACAACTTTTTATAGATATAGTGGATTGTAGAACATTGAACAACAATTCAATCCATGGATAACGTGTTATAACACTGTGGCACTGATAAAACCACCAACATTATCAAAAAAAATACAATAACACAGCATACCTTGTCGATTCTTTATGAAACCAAGGCGCCCAACAAAGCCCGTCCCACAAGCCCTGTCACTTAATCCCTTTTGAAAATATCCCTCGTGTAAACCTTCTCCTTCACATCGTCCAAGCAGCTGTCATAGCGGTTGGCTATAATGGCCTGCGACTGGGCTTTGAACTGATCGAGGTCGTTGACCACGAGCGAGCCAAAGAAAGTGCCGCCGTTTTCCAACGTCGGTTCATAGATGATGACCTGCGCGCCTTTGGCTTTGATCCGCTTCATCACGCCTTGTATGGCGCTCTGGCGAAAATTGTCGGAGTTAGACTTCATAGTGAGCCGGTACACGCCAATCACAGGAGCCTTTTGCTCAGTTCCATAGATGTTGTTTTCCGTATAGGCATAATAGCCTGCCATTTTCAACACTTGGTCAGCAATAAAATCCTTGCGGGTTCGGTTGCTCTCCACAATGGCCGACATCATATTCTGCGGCACGTCCTCATAATTGGCCAACAGTTGTTTGGTGTCCTTCGGCAGACAGTAGCCGCCGTAGCCAAACGACGGATTGTTGTAATGCGTGCCGATACGGGGATCGAGACCAATGCCGTCAATAATGGCCTGGGTGTCCAACCCCTTGACCTCGGCGTAGGTATCCAACTCGTTGAAGTAACTCACACGCAAGGCCAGATAGGTGTTGGCAAAGAGCTTTACGGCCTCTGCCTCTTTCATGCCTATAAAGAGGACCGGCACATCCTGCTTGATGGCGGCGTCCTTGAGCAGTCCAGCAAAAACGTGCGCTCTCTCGGTGATCCACTCCAAGTCGGTCAAGGCTTGGATGGCCTCGTTCTCCTCCCGGAACTCTTCTCCCATGATCTTAGGGATGCCTACGATGATGCGGCTGGGATAGAGGTTGTCGTAGAGGGCCTTGCTCTCCCTCAGGAACTCGGGAGAGAAAAGGAGGTTGAATTTTTTCACCCCTTTCTTCTGGTATTTGACGTAAAGGTTGCGGGTGTAACCGACGGGGATGGTGCTCTTGATAACCATAACGGCATCGGGGTTGACCTTGAGCACGGCGTCAATGACGGCTTCCACAGCACTGGTGTCGAAGAAGTTCTTCTGAGTGTCGTAGTTGGTGGGGGCGGCGATGACCACAAACTCGGCGTCCTTATAGCCGGCCTCCTGGTCAAGGGTGGCTTTGAGACTGAGAGGCTTGGTGGCTAGGTATTCTTCGATATAGTCGTCTTGGATGGGCGACTTTTTATGGCTCACCATCTCAACGCGCTCGGGCACCACGTCCACGGCAGTGACGTCATTATGCTGTGCGAGCAATGTGGCGATGCTCATGCCGACATAGCCGGTTCCTGCAACTGAAATCTTCATAATATGTTGTTTAATCAATATTTACTTGTTATTCTGCTACTTATATTCCGCAAAATCCTTAAGAAAGGCAATTTTCTGCATCAACTCACCTTCCTTTATACATCTCCTCGTAATACTTCTGGTAGTCCCCGCTCGTAACATTGTCCATCCACTCCTGATTATCCAAATACCAACGGACGGTTTTCTCGATGCCCTCTTCGAACTGCAAAGATGGCTCCCAGCCCAACTCCTTCTGGAGTTTCGTGCTGTCGATGGCGTAGCGCATATCGTGACCAGCACGGTCTGTAACGTAAGTGATGAGGTTCATGTCTTCGCCCTCCGCTCTACCCAACAGGCGATCTACTGTGTTAATGAGCACCTTGATGAGGTCGATGTTCTTCCACTCATTGAATCCTCCGATATTGTAGGTCTCCGCCACCTTGCCCTCGTGGAAAATCAGGTCAATGGCTCTGGCGTGGTCTTCCACATAGAGCCAGTCGCGCACGTTTTCTCCCTTCCCATACACGGGCAGCAGTTTTCTGTGACGGATATTATTGATAAACAACGGGATCAGCTTCTCCGGGAACTGATACGGACCATAATTGTTGGAACAGTTGGTCACAACTGTTGGCAACCCGTAAGTATCATGGAAGGCTCTCACAAAGTGATCGCTGGCTGCCTTCGCCGCACTGTAGGGACTGTGCGGCAGATATTTCAGGTCCTCGGTGAAGAACTTGTCACCGTATGCCAGATGGTGCTTGCCGCTGCTGGCCTTCGTGCTGAAGGGAGGTTCAATGCCCTGAGGATGAGTCAGTTCAAGAGCTCCATAAACCTCGTCGGTGGAGATATGGTAAAACCGTTTGCCGTCATATTTTTCGGGCAACGATTCCCAATATAGTTTCGCGGCCTGCAACAACGACAGCGTCCCCATCACATTCGTCTGAGCGAAGGTGAAGGGGTCTTTGATAGAGCGGTCCACGTGACTTTCGGCGGCCAAGTGGATGATGCCCTCGACGTGTTCGTCCTGCATCAGCTTATAGACACCTTCGAAGTCGCAGATGTCCATCTTGATGAACTTATAGTTCGGTTTTCCCTCTACGTCTTTCAAGTTGGCGAGGTTTCCCGCATAGGTCAACTTGTCGAGGTTTATGATTTTATATTCGGGATATTTGTTCACGAAAAGGCGAACAACGTGGCTGCCGATGAACCCGGCGCCGCCGGTGATGAGAATCGTACGGTTCATTTAATTATGAATAATGATTTATGAAAGATGAATTATGAATTATGAATTGAATCCTTCCTAAAGGTGTCGGAGGTGATGTCTTCTTTTAGTTCGTCGATGACATGAAGCAGGTATTGTCCATACTGATTTTTGAGCATGGGTTGGGCAATTTCGCGCATACGCTCTTCCGTGATCCAGCCGTTGCGGTAGGCAATGCCTTCAAGACAGGCGATCTTCAGTCCTTGTCGTTTCTCTATGACCTCCACGAACGTGGAGGCCTCGGAGAGCGAGTCGTGGGTACCGGTGTCCAGCCATGCGAAGCCACGTCCGAAAACGCGCACCTTCAGCTCGCTGTCTTTCAGGAATTCCTGGTTCACGGTGGTGATTTCCAACTCGCCGCGGGCGGAGGGTTTTATGGTTTTGGCCACATCCACCACTTTGTTGGGATAGAAGTACAATCCCACCACCGCATAGTTGCTTTTGGGTTCCTTGGGTTTCTCCTCGATGCTGATGCAGTTGCCCTCCTTGTCAAACTCGGCCACCCCATAGCGTTCCGGATCGCTGACCCAATAGCCGAAAACGGTAGCCTTATGGTTCACTTCGGCATCCTCCACCGCCTTTTTCAGCAGTTTGGTGAAGCCGCTACCGTAGAAGATGTTGTCGCCAAGGACAAGACAGGCGCTGTCGTCGCCGATGAACTTCTCTCCTATTATGAACGCCTGCGCAAGACCGTCAGGAGACGGTTGTTCGGCGTATTCGAAATGCACGCCATAATCGGAGCCGTCACCCAAAAGTCGCTGGAATCCCGGCAAATCGTACGGAGTTGATATAATCAGTATATCCCGAATTCCTGCTAACATCAGCGCAGAAATGGGATAATAGACCATGGGCTTGTCATAGATGGGTAAAAGTTGTTTGCTGACCCCTTTGGTAATGGGGTATAATCTGGTGCCGGAGCCCCCGGCGAGAACGATACCTTTCATGAATTATAATGTATAAATGATGGATGATAAATAATGAATGATAAATATGCCAAAAGCTAAGAGTCTATTTCAAAAACTTTCTGCAGCAAAGATTTTTTGACTTTAAAATCCCAGATTTGCAGTTGGCGGAAACGGTGAATGTCGCTCCCGATGTAGTTATAAGCTCCCTCTTTTAACAGATAGTGTGCTTTTTTCACCGCATCGCCGCCATAGGCGCCAGAAAGGGAGGCGACATTAAGCTGGAATCGCAGCCCCTTCTTCTTCAAGGGCGCGTAGTCGCTTATTTTCATATACAAATAACGCTCCGGGTGCGCCAGAATGGGGTAATAGCCTTTTCGTGTGATAGCGTCTAGAATATCATGCAAATCCATTGGAGGAGTGTAATAGGAGGTCTCCACCAACAAAGCATTGCCCTCGTGTCCGTGTGTAAGAAGGTCTTCTTTCTCCAGCCGATCCAAGAAGAGGCCGTCCATCATATACTCGGCAGCCAGATTCAACTGCACCGGACCATGATATGCCGCCTTCAGTTCGGCAAACCGCGCCTTTAATCCTTCTGTCGTGTTCGGAATATCCTCCATAATGTGAGGGGTACACCAAACCTCTTTGATTTGTAGTTTCTCATAGGCTGCCAATATATTCAACGAGGTCTCCATTTCAGAGACCCCGTCGTCTACGCCCGGAAGGATATGGGAATGGCAGTCCGTGGCGCCAACCCATACATCAGCAAGTTGTTTTTTCCCGAACCACATGATTATGCGTTTTTGTTAGTATTATTGGAAGCACCGTTATCATCTTCATCGTGGTAGTAACTGCCATAGCTGTAACCATAACGATAGCCATAACGGTAACCGTAACGGTAGCCATATCTGTAACCATAACGACCCTCATGGGAGTACGTACCATTCAGCACCAAGCACATGTTGTTATACTTGTGCGACTCGTAAAGCTTGTCCAACTCCGGCAACATGCTGAGTTCCAAGTTTCCAGCACGCACGATAAAGACTGTGTAATCCGCCAAACCACTGATAATCTGGGTGTCGGCCACAATGTCGATAGGCGGACAGTCGATGAAGATGTAATCGAAATCCTTATGCAGATCTTTGACCATTTCCGCAAAGCGGTCTGTGGCCAGCAACTCTGTCGGGTTGGGCGGGATTGTACCCACCGGCAGCACTTTCAGGTTCGGGTGTCTGCTGTTAATCGGCACCATCACGCTGCGCACATCCTCAATCTTCTCGGCTAGGTAATTACTCATACCGACGCGAGGGCCATTCACATATTGGGACATGGAACAGTGGCGCATATCACCATCGATAACCAAGATACGTTTATCCTTGATAGCCAACGACATGGCAAAGTTCATGGTGATGAACGACTTACCACTTCCCGGGTTGAAGGAGGTGAACATCAGCACATGACAATCTTCCCCCTTGCACATAAACTCCACATTCGTACGCATGACACGGAACGCCTCGTTGATGGTGCTTCTGGATCCTGCCTTGACCACGATCTCGGCCAGCTTGGCATTGGTTTCCTTATCATCCTTCTTCTTTCCCAAAAGTCCCCTGATTATCAAATTTTTACGAGTATTATTTTTAGCAGCAGCTTCGCCTGTAAGCGGGATTTCTGCAATGAACGGCACCTTCACATTCTTTAAGTCGTCACGGCCGCGCAAAGAAGTGTTCATCTGTTCACGCAGGAAGATTATGACTATCGGGATAAGAAGACCCAAAACAAAAGTAACGAGGAAAATCATTGACTTTTTGGGCTTAATAGGACGTGGTCCTCCATTCGGATGTTCAATAACTCGGTTGTTATAGGCGGTAAAGGCCTGGGAAAGTTCGTTTTCTTCACGCTTCTGTAACAGATAGAGGTACAACGACTCCTTGACCTTCTGTTGGCGTTCCACCGAGAGGAGGTATTTGGCTTGGGTGGGGCCTGCTGCCAAGTGGGCATTCACATCCTTCTCGGTGGAAAGTGCACTTTGCATCAGTTTGTTTAGAGATGTCACCTGGTTGTCCAATGAAGTAATCACAGCCCCCCGCATAGCGGCGAGTTTCTCGTCCAAATCCAACACCAACGGGTTTTGGCTGCTGCTGTTCGCTACCAGACTATTGCGCCGCATCATCATCTCATTATACTTGGAAATCTGGTTCTCGATACCCATATTGTCTACCCCTGAATTGACTGGCAACAACTGGTCGTGAGAAGCATCAGAAGCGAGAAAATTGCGAATATAACGTGTAATAGCCAATCGGTTATTGATATCCACAATGTTTTTGGCCACTTCGCGGTTCTGTCCCAAATACATGTTAGAGACCGCATTCACGTCAGGGAGGAGATTGGCGCTCTTGTAGGAGGAGATATCGTCATCCACGTTACCCAGATCCCCTTCAATCACCTCCAAACGGTCATTGATGAACCGGGAGGTGCTCAACGTAATCTGGTTTTTATCCTTCAGCCAATTGCCGTTATAAACCGCAATCAGCATGTTGATGATATCATCCGCTCTTTTTTTAATCACATCTTCCACGTTGATGGAGAGCACATCTGCTGCCTTGTTTACCTGGGAGACTGTGATTTTCCCTGACAAGGCACGGCAAGAGGCGTTCATGGTAGAACGATAGACATTAATTTTCGGCCAAGATTTCACCTTGTAAAAGTCAGTCTTGTTAACCGCAATTCTACCTATAGGAGTAGCAACCGTATCTCCAATCTTAAGGGTAATTTTATTGGACGAGACGCTTTCTCCCATAAATCTGAAATCGGACAAAATCACTTGGTTTTTATCCAACTTCATCACCAAAGAAGCGTATTGTTCATCGGTGAGGTCCAAAAAAGAGACCTTCGCCGGAAGGGTCTCACCATAAAGCGTTGTCGGGCGGAACAATCCGTCGGTCGTGTAATTCACATCCAAGTTGAGGCGTCTCACGGTTTCCATCTTGTTGTCCATAGACTGGATCGTGATCAACTCGTTCTGCACATTCACATTTGTGCTCAACATCCCAACATCAGTAAAATCGGACACATTAATAGCGGAACCGCCTTTTTTGTCCGCCTTTACCAGAATTTTGGCCGTCCGCTGATACACCGGAGCCGTCTTCAAAATATAGAAGGTGGCTCCCGCCAGCATAATCACTATTGAAATCAAGAACCAGTACCAGCGGTTAAGGCACATATAAATCCAGTCCTTAAGCACCACTTCTTGAGTTTTTTCTTCTGTTATTTGATTTTGAGTTTCCATACTCTTATTAAGGGTTATATGTTAACTATGAAAATGGATAAGGACAGCTACTGTCTTGATCTTTGCTGTATGAGCAATATGGTAGAAATGAGAGTGGTGATAGCAGAGGCCGTAGAGATCCAGAAAGAAGGCGATGCAAAGACGTTGCCGTTGGCTGTAGATTCGCGTGCACGTTTCTTGGTGGGCTCTACATAAATCTGGTCGTTCTGGCAAAGATAATACACCGGTGAGTTTATCACGGAATCCAACGAGGTCATGTTTACCTTATAGGTAAGCACATTTCCTATTGAATCTGTGCGTAACACCATCACATTTGTCCGTTTACCGTTGATGGTTAAATCCCCGGCCGTGCTGATAGCATCCAAAAGAGTAACTTTGTCTCGAACGATATTAAATTGTCCGGGATTTCTTACCTCACCAAATACGGAAAAGTGCAAATTGGAATACTCTACCGTCACCACGGGATCTGTCACCAGATTCCTATTTACAAGTTCCTGTTTAATATAACTAGCCACCTCAGTACGAGTCATTCCTGCAATATGAATCGTGCCCAATTCTGGAAAATCAATATTTCCATTTGGATCAATAGCATAACATGAAACACCCACATTAGTGGTTCCTGCGATGTTGTTAGTACTATGAGCTCCTATAACACGAGACGAGTACGGTAAGTTGAATAAGGCAGAGAGCTCTGGATCTCGGCAATTCACAACTATAGACAGCTTGTCTTCCGTTCTCAATCGGATTTCCGGTGACGGAAGGGCTATTTTCGCTGAGTCGGCGTTTATAGCATCCTGGAAATAGCTGATCTTCTTGTTTGTGGCGCAAGAGGCGAACAGCAAGCATACCAAGGCGAAAAGGTATAATTTGTGATTTTTCATATAGGAGTAATTTAATTAATTTTCTCTAAAAACATGGACGGGATATAAGAGGTGGCCACCAGGGCGAGGCCCTCGACCGCCACCAACAGACGACGATTCCCTTTGACGCGTTTGATGTAGCCCACGCAATCCTTGTAGGGTCCGTCCAACACCTTCACACGCTGTCCTTCCTTGTAGTTGACGCTTTCCACGTCAAGATATTCCAGACGGTCATCTTCCACAGAGGTGACCAGCATGAACACCCGCATTTCCTCCTCATCGACCGGGGAGGCTATGCGATTCCCGTCGGTCTTGTGGCTGTAGAGCATCACCCTACCGTAAAAGGTCTTCTGCAAATCCCAAACCCGATTTTCGGTGCAATGCACGAAAATTAGCGACGAGATGGCAGGTTGCATCGTCTCTTTCTGCTTTTCCTCCTGCAACTTATAGACCCTGACCTTCGGGAAATAGGTTTCCACCCCTTCGCCCCGAATATCCTTGTCTATTTCAAAAACCTTGTTGTAGAAGACTTTGAAAGCATACCAACGTTTTTCTTCCCCTTGTAGCGTCATGCGTTTTTTATATATTTCTTACTTTAATATATGCGTTTTAAATAGTACAAAATCTATTATTCCCCCTCCTGAAAAGAGAGGTTCCACGGGAGATGCTGCATATCAACATACTGAAAACCAAATCCTTATGAACCCAAAAGGATAAATATGGATTTCTCCCCATTTACAATAAAACCTAACGGCAAAGATAAACATTTTTATTAATAGATATTAGTAAATCGCATTTTTTCTGCCCGTTTTTTTTCAACAAAAAGTTGACAGGGCATAACATTCCTATAACCCTCTTGTATATAAGGGGTTAAAAAGTGAAAGGGATTGAAAAAAAGCTACCGGTAGCGGGCGGCGTTTTCGGCATCGCCTAAACGGCTGTAAGCCTCATAGAGTCCTTTGTGAATGGACTGGATCTGGTCGGCATCGAAAGCGAATGACAACGCCTGTTTGTAGTACTCCACGGCCTTGTCGGGATTTCCATCATGCAAGAAAGCATCCGCCAGAGCCGCCAGCAAAGCCGATGATTGAGGGAAAAGGGTGGTCAGATCCTCCTCCAGGGCGGTCAGTTTGCGCCACTGTCCGGACTGGGACACCGCCTCCGCGAAGGCACTCCAAAGGTCATAGTCCGTGTCGTCCTCTTGCAGCGCCTTTTCAAGATGCGAAACGGCCAGCTCGTATTGTTTCGACCTGAGAGCGGCCTCTCCCTGCTCACGATGACTGCCGCCACCAGAGATTTCGGGAGCGGATTCCGGTTGTCCGTCGACGGATTCCTGCCTCGTGAGCCTGTCAAGTCGGGACTGTACCACAGCCGCCTTGTCGGGTGCTCCGGTTTTCGTGTAGCAAGTGACTAAAAAAGCCAGGAATTCCGGATTATCCGGCATCTCCCGGCATATCTTCTCCCATATCGGAGCGGCCTCCTTGTAATTTTCCGACTTCACGTACGCGCGTGCCAGCTCCACCTGATACCAGATGTTGTTCTTGTCCAGCTTCGCCGCCTGCTTCAACGCGTTTTCCGCCTCCGAGAACTGCTGCCGCTCCGCATAGATACGGGAAATCATGAAATAGGAGGGGGCATGCTTGGGCGCCTCCGAAAGAATTCCCGAGAATGTCTGGAGGGCCTCCTCATACTGGGCCGTATAATAGTGGCGCAGCCCCTGGTTGAACTGTTTTGTGATGGCACGCTCGGTGACCGCATCCTTGGTGTTGGATGCCGTCTTGCGGGTCTTCTTCGCTGGCTGTGCAATTCCGGAAATGCACAGGGCGCATATCATCAACAAAACAAGCAATTTCCTCATAATCTGCAATTTTACTGTTTCCCGCTATGGCCAAAACCGCCGGTTCCCCGTTCGGTGTCCGACAGCTCTTCCAATGACCCGACCGGTTCCAGTTCCACCTGACGGAACTGGGCAACTACCATCTGGGCGATACGCTCTCCTGGCTGGATTTCGAAAGGTTCCTGCGAAAGATTGATCAGGATGACCCGGATCTCACCACGATAGTCGGCGTCAATGGTGCCGGGAGTGTTCAACACTGTGATGCCGTGTTTGAGCGCCAGCCCGCTGCGGGGACGCACCTGCGCCTCACAATCTCCGGGCAACTCAATGAACAGTCCCGTTGGAATCAGTTTTCGCTCAAGTGGTTGTAGCACAACAGGTTCCGTCAAATCTGCACGTAAATCCATACCCGCCGCATACGCCGATGCATAGGCTGGTAATTGGTTTTTTGATTTGTTGTAAATTTTTACAATCATAGTAGGTTCAAGATTCAAGTTTCAAGTTTCAGGTTTCAAGATTCAAGTTTCAAGTCTAAGTCATTGCACAATCTTCCCTTCTTTCAGGGCGCGGTCGTATAGTTCCTGGATATATTGGTTGACGTACTGGGTGCGGCGTTGGTTCGTGAGCAGCATGCCTGCTGCCGCGCGTTCTTCTTTGGTCTCGTTCACTGAACGCTGCGAACGGTAGTCCAGAATCACAAGAAGCACCGTGTTCTCGCCCACTTCTTTTTCAACCCGCATGACACTTCCGTTGTATTTCTGCAGGTCAATCTGGAAGGAAATCTCGTTTTGCAGGTCGTCCAGATAGAGCCACTCATCGTCATCCACGAGATATTCGATGGAGTCTCCCAGCATGGTCACGAGCGCTTCTTTCTGCTCGACACGCCGGTCTTCGTTGAAGAGAATCTCCTTCACCAGGGGCAGTTTATCCGAGCGGGTGGGCATCTTCACGTAATTCACCCGCACAATCTCCTTTTCAACCGTGTAGCGGTCGTCCAACGAGCGGGCGAAATCCGAAATAGCCTGTTCCGAGACCGTGTTATTCGCAGTGTCGATCATCCAGATCTTATCCAGATACCGCTGTATCAGCAGTGAATTCCGATATTCGGTCAACTCACGGTCGAAGTTCTTCTCACGCGGGGAAAGACGGTGTTCCGCTTCATGCAGCACCAGTTTCTCCTTCACCCAGTTGTCGATAAAGTCGCGCACCAGAACCAGGCTGTCTTCTTTCGACAGCCCAGACGGCATACCCGCCTGAACCTCAGAGGAATACAGCTTGTACTGATACACTTGTGCCACCACCGGGTCGGCATTTCTGCGGCAGGAGGCACAGAGCACAAGAACGACGGAAAGTAGGGCGAGAGTGTGCTTCACGTTATCTTTTCAAAATGGAACGGAAAACATCCTCATTGAGCTTCACAGGGTACTTGCGATGCAGTTCCTCGACCCATTCCTTCTCCAGTTTGTCCTGATACTGGCTGATGACCACGGCGCGGACCTCATCAAGAGGTTTGTACGGGTTCAGCGAGTCGCCGGTGGCAAACTGGGACTTGATCTGCTCGTAGAACAGCTCCGTGCCCACGGTGTCCTTAATGGCGGCGTTCCACACCTTTGCCGAGTTGATCTCGTATATCATCAAGCCGTCATACACCTCGTTCACCACGTCGCGGTATTCGGGATATTTGGTCATCAACTGGGTACTTTCATAACGCAACATTCTCTCTCCCACAAAGCTCGGGAAGACCTGATCCAAGAAACTCGACATAGAGCCTTTCAGCTGCGCACCCTGGAAACGAGACAGATACCTGCCGAAATCAACGGCCGTAATGGTCTGATTCGCGAAAGAGCACATCGGCTTGAGTTTTTCAATTCCCTTCAAGGAATCGACGGCCACATGCTTAGACTGGAAATAATTGTCCGGCATTTTTTTCTTGAAGAATTTCAGCGCAGCCGCCTTCCCTTTTTCCTCGTAGTTATACTCCACCTTCAATTTCTCGACCAGAGACTCCTTGCTCTTCTTAGAACGGGCGTCGCGAGCCAATCTGTTTTTGATCATGTACTTGAATTCGTCATTCACCGTTGTGTAAATCACGGAATCCAGGCGGAGGATATGCCATCCTATCGTGGAAGGGACGGGCTCGGAGATTTCGCCTGGCTTGAGATTGAGGGCGGCATGTACATAATTGCCCGGGCGACGGTTGGGGGCAAAGGGTTCCATGCGACCGCCATTGTTCTTCGTAGCGGCATCATCAGAGCACTCCGCCGCGATGCTGTCGAACGAGGTGCCGCGCTGGTACTTCTGCTTGATGTAAGCACATTTTTTGACCGCCTCGTCATGATTCGCCGTATTGTTCAACGCATTGGTGTCCCTTATAAATATCTGAGACACATACAGTTTCGCCACTGCCGGAATCTTATCCTGCACATAAACCAAATGGTAGCCGAACTGCGTGCGCACAGGCATCGAGACTTGTCCCACCGGGGTTGAATATGCTGCGGTTTCAAAAGGATAAATCATTTCCAAAACCGAGAAATAGCCCAATTCACCGCGGTTTCCGTACTGGACGTGGTGCGTCTGCGGGTTAATGCGGTTTTGTGCCGACTGGTCGTCGGAATAACGCATCGCAGCCTCGTTGAAGTCCAGTCCGCCTACGATTTCATCTCTGATTTTCATTATCTTATGATACGCCGCGAGCGTGTCTTTCGGGGTGGCGTCCTCAGGCACCATGACCAAAATATGCGAGGCGCGCACATGATAGCGGGCGCGATCGGTGGTCTCCTCCAGAAGCTGGTCACTCACCTCTGTATCAATCAAATACTGCTGGGCATACTGGCTTTTATACGACTCCCATTCCCTTTGGAAGACTTTCGCCGTATCCAGCTTCATGGCCTTAGCCTCTTGAACTTTCATGCGGTAATCCGTGTAGAGCCGCAGGTACTCGCGCAAGTCCGACTCCGTAGCGTCTGACAGCATGCTGTTTTTCTGATACGCTTTGACAAAATCCGACTTCGTGACCGTTTCCGCCCCCACCGTCATCAAGACAGGATCGTCATTCTGAGCCCGCAAAGAGGTCATCGACATGAGCAACAACGACAGCGTCAAACAAATAATCTTTTTCATAATTTACTGAATATCAATAACTATCAATTAATGTCTATGCTTCTTTTAAATATGGCAAAGATAATATATTTTGAGAATTCTGCAATAATAAATTTGGCGATGAGGCGATGAGGCGATGAGACGATGTGACGAATGGTTAAGCTCTAAACTTTGAACCTTACCCCTTAACCCCTTACACTGTCTTTCGCACGGCTGGTGGTGACCAAGAAGACGCCGAATATAACCAGCACCAATGCAATCGGTTTATTCCAGGTGAAGATGTCCTGTCCGATAGCGATGGCCAGGGCGGCGGTGATGATGGGTTGCAGGTTGCTGTACATGCTGACGGTGGTCGGACGGATGTGGCGCAGCGCGACAGGCAGGAGGTAGTAGGCCAGCACCGTGGCGAAGATGGCGACAATGCCCATGTTGACGTAGGCCATGGCTGGCGCGGTGCCCATGAGAAGCGGAGAATCTTTTACGGTGGGGATGGCGAGCGGGAGGCTCAGAACCGCGCTGAACAAGAACATCCATTTCATCATGGTCACGGGCGAGTATTTCGGGGAGATGGCGCGGGTGATCAGAAGGTAGGTAGCGTAGAACAAAATATTCACGAAACAGAGCAGTGCTCCCCGGTTGCTGTAGTGGGCGTCGCCGTGCAGCGAGAAGAGGATCATCATCAGGGCTCCGGCGATGCCGAAGAACACGCCCACGGCTTTGCGGGTGGTGATCGGTTCTTTGAGGAAAACGGCGGCCATCAGCATCACCACCAACGGCGACATGGCCGAAATCAGCGAGACGTAAGTAGGTGAGATATAACGCATTGCCTCCGCGAATGCCCACAACGTACCATAGAGGGAAACTGCCCCGAGTATGATGACCCGCATATCGCGCCACCCCACCCTTTCCCGTGGGGTGAACAGCGAAATGAGCCAGAAGCCCGCCGCCCCGACCAGCAGTCGCAGCGCCGTGTAAGCCTCCGGGGTGATATACTCCGGCACCACCGCCTTCGAACAGTTCGGATTAATCCCGAAGATGATATAGACGGTCAGCACCGCAAGGTGACCAATCCATTTTTTATTCAATTCAGAATTCATAATGCATCATGCATAATTTTAGGGTGCAAAGATAATATTTTTTCGGCTGTTGGCGATTAGCTATTAGCTATTGGCTGTTGGCTGTTGGCTGTTGGCGATTGGCTATTGGCTGTTGGCGATTGGCTGTTAGCTGTTGGCGATAACTATGACTATGACTATAACTATGACTATAACTATTGATTTGTATTCCGATATTTGAATTGTTACAAGCTACTAATCACGATTCACAAATCACTATTCACACGTCATACGTCTTACATCAAAAAAGACGCCAATAATGACGTCTTTCCTATAATTATCTCGCAAGTGCTGCAAAGCCAAAAGCCAATAGCCAATAGCTAAAGGCTAACAGCTAAAGGCTAACAGCTGAACTTAGTTCTTCAGTGCGGCGATCTCCTTGACGGCCTGGATGCAGGCGTCGATGTCGGCCTCGGTGTTGAAGGCGCCGATGCTGAGACGCACGGTGCCGTCAATGTCGAGGGTGCCGAGACATTTGTGCACCAGCGGGGCGCACTGCAGACCCGTGCGGCATGCGATGTCGTAATCGACATCCAGCATGGTGCCCACGTCCATGGCCTCGAAGCCCTTGATGTTGATGGAGAGCACCGGATTCTGGTTCTCCACAGAGGTCGCGCAGTAGATGATCACGCCGGGGACATCCTTGATACCGTCGCGGAGACGTTTCCACAAGGCCATCTCCTGATTGTGGATGTTCTCGATACCCTTCTCGGTGATCCACTTCACGCCAGCGTGCAGACCGCTGATACCCAGCATATTGATGGTACCGGCTTCCAGACGGTAAGGATATTCCTCAAGGTGGTCACGAACAGCGGATTTCACGCCGGTACCGCCGAAGCGGGTGTGGCGCACCTCGACGCCTTCGCGCACGTAACTGCCCCCGATACCGGTGGGTCCCATCAGGCATTTGTGACCCGTAAAGGCGTATGCGTCAACGTTATAGTCAATCATGTCCATCTTCACCGCACCGGCGCCTTGGCTACCATCGACCACGAACGTGATGCCGTGTTCCTTGCAGACCTTGCCGATCTCCTTAATGGGTTGCACCGTGCCGATGACGTTGGAGCATTGCGTGCAGACCACCATCTTGGTGTTCGGACGGATAGCTTCCTCAAACTGCTCCGGATGCACATAACCCGCTGCGTCGAAAGGCAGGTAGGTCACCTCGATAATCCCCTCCTTCTCCAGATGATAGAGCGGACGAAGCACGGAGTTGTGCTCCAACATCGTGGTGATGACATGAGAGCCTTTCTGCGCCAGACCCTGAATCAGGATGTTCAGGGAATCGGTAGCGTTGTAGCTGAACGTCAGACGTTTCTCATCGGTACCGCCGTTGAAGAGCTTGGTGAGCATCCGGCGCGTTTCCGTCAGAACCTCACCCGTCTCAATACCGGCGTCATAACCCGCACGTCCGGGGCTCACACCGTGAACACGATAGAAATGATCCATAAACTCATAAACCTCATTCGGTTTCGGGAAAGATGTTGCTGAATTGTCTAAATATATCATATTCTTTATGTTTTGAATTTTCCAAGCGGCAAAGATACACTTTTTTAGTATTCCTCAACGCCTCCGCCTTCAAGTATCTTCCTGAAGAGCGGGTTGAAGGGTTCTGCTTCAACGAGAACCTGGTTGTGGGTCACTGGGTGGTCGAAGTAGAGCCGACGGGCGTGCAGGCAGATGGAGGCATCGAGTTCGGGACGTTTGGCACCGTACTTGATGTCCCCTTTGATGGGGTGCCCGATGTGTGAGAGTTGTGCGCGGATCTGGTGGTGACGGCCGGTATGCAGTTCCACTTCCAGCAACGAATACCGTTCCGAATGCGCTAACAAAGTGTAGTCAAGTTCGGCATATTTCCAGCCTTCTTTCTCTGTGTCAGAAATATACGATTTGTTCTTCTCCGCATTTTTGAACATGTAGTTCACCAATTTCCGTTGCGGAATCTCCGGGATGCCCTCCACAATCGCCCAGTAGAACTTGTGCATCTCATGCGCCTTCAACAGTTTGTTCATGCGGTCGAGAGCCTTGGATGTGCGCGCGAAGGCAATCGCACCGCTCACCGGCCGGTCGATACGGTGGATGAGGCCGCAGAAGACGTTGCCTTCCTTCTGCTTCTGCACACGGATATAGTCGCGCACCTTCTCCACCAGCGGCTCCGCACCCGTATCATCGCCCTGCGCCAGTTCCCCGGGCAGTTTGTTCATGATAACCAAGTGGTTGTCTTCGTAGAGAATGCGTTTGGTGAATTCCTCTCGGGTTTCAGTATTGTTCTGACTCATTCGGGAAGCTGTTTTCTTTCACATCGGAGATATAGTGCTCGATGGCGCCCACAATCTCCTCGCTCAGATTGAGATAGCGACGCAGGAAACGCGGGGTGAACTGCTGGGTGATGCCCATCATGTCGTGGAAAACGAGCACCTGACCAGACGTGTGGCGACCCGCACCGATACCGATGGTCGGGATTTCCAGACTCTCCGTCACCTCTTTGGCAAGGGAAGCGGGAATTTTCTCCAGCACCAACCCGAAGCACCCGTGTTCTTGCAACAACAAGGCGTTCTTGCGCAACTGGTCGGCCTCTTCTTCAGACGTGGCGCGCACAGCGTAAGTACCGAACTTGTTGATGGACTGCGGGGTGAGACCAAGATGTCCCATCACCGGGATACCAGCACTCAGAATGCGGTCGATGGACTCGATGACCTCCGAGCCGCCCTCCAGCTTGATGGCGTCGGCGCCGGACTCCTTCATGATGCGGATGGCCGAGTTGAGTGCCTCCTTGGAGTTGCCCTGATAGGTGCCGAACGGCATATCCACCACCACAAGGGCACGCTTCACGGCGCGCACCACCGACGAGGCGTGGTAGATCATCTCGTTGAGCGTGATGGGCAGCGTGGTCTTGTAACCGGCCATCACGTTGGCGGCGGAGTCGCCCACCAGAATCACATCTATCTTGGCCATATCCAACAATTTGGCGATGGAATAGTCGTACGCGGTCAACATCGCGATGCGTTCGCCCTGGGAACGCATCTTCATCAAAGTGTTCGTCGTCACCTTGGTGACATCTTGGGATAAATACTGTGACATTTTTTTCAAAAATTATGGCGGCAAAAATATAATTTTTTAGGCAAAAGGCAATAGGCAAAAGGCAAAAGGCAATAGTTAATAGGCCCACCCTTTTGCCTGTTGCCTTTTGCCTATTGCCTAAACAAACTTCACCACATTCTTCATCGTCTCCATCTCCTCCATGTTGATGAGGATATTCTCGCTGAGGAAGTCGTTGACAGGCTTCATTGCGCGGAAGACGTGCGCGATGCGCTGCGCGTAGTCGTCGCGGCAGAGGTCCTTGGGTTTCAGCATGCACGACATGGCATAGTCCTTGCAGGTGAGGTATTCGGGGTGCGGCGAGTCTTTCGGAAGACCGTTGGGAATGCGCTTGTAGTGTTCCTGCCCGATGGTCGGCACCAGTTTCTTGAGCTCGGGTTCCTCCACAAGTCGCACGAAATCAGCCATTTGTTCAGCAACGGCACTGCGCAGCTGATGCATTTCCTTCGTGGGGAGCCACCACACGCCGCTCGCCAGCATCACCTGCTCGGGCTCGATCTGGATGTAGTAGCCGCCCCAGTAGGCCTTCTTTCCGTACTGGTTCATGTACGCCCCGAGATGTCCCTTGTAGGGCGTTTTGTCGGGCGAGAAGCGGATGTCGCGGTAGATGCGATAGGTGCAGTCCTTGGGGGTGAGTCCGGCAATCGATTCATCGAACTCCCCTACTGCCGCTATCACGTTCTCCACCAATATGTTGAACTGCGCCCACGCGGCATCGTACATCTCCCGATGCGCCTTGAACCACTCGCGGTTATTGTTCGGAATCAGCTCGCGAAGGAAGGTGAAGAGGATTTCGTTGGGATGCATATAATGGTTATTGGTTATGGGTTATGGGTTATTGAAGCCCGCGATTTACGACCGCCCTATTCATCGTATCATCGCATCATCGCATCATCGCAATATCACTCCACGTGTTTCAGTTTCTCCACCACCTTCGGTCTGTCTTCCGCATAGGTGACGCCGAACCATTCGGCGGTGGTGGGCAGGACGCGCACGGTGGCGAAACCGCGCTGCATGACGGAGGTCACGGCGTCGGGGATCGGGAATTCGGCCTTGATGTTGCCTTCGTTGTCCTTCAGGAACTGAGCGAACATGCTCTCCAGCGTGTCGAAGAAACGCGGGGAGAAGCCCCAGAAGTTCATGGAGACGGGCTCCTCGCCGGTGAGCGGGGTCACCACGCCGTCCTCGTCGTTCTGGATGCCGTCGGCCGTGCGGGCGATCTTGCGCATCTCCTTGACAATCGTCAGGTAGCCGTTGCCATCGACTTGGCAGACACCGCGCGAGACCGTGCCGTTCTCCGACAGCGTCTTGTCCAAACGATAGCCGACCATCGCGAAGGCGGTGGGGTCGTTGGCCGTGACGTCGCGCAGGTAGTCGCCCAAGATCTGGAAGGGTTCCTTGCCATAGAAGTCATCGGCGTTGATCACCGTGAACGGCTCCTTGATGGCATCCTTAGCCACGAGGATGGCGTGCGCGGTGCCGTAGGGTTTCACGCGCTCGGGGTTCACGGAGAAGCCGGCGGGCAGCATGTCGAGCTCCTGGAAGACGTACTCCACAGGGATGACGTTCTTGTATCTCGGCAGGATGTACTCCTGGAAGTCGGCCTCCATGCTGCGGCGGATGACGAGCACCACCTTGCCGTAGCCGGCTGCTGCGGCGTACTTCACGGAGTAGTCGAGGATGGTTTCACCATTCGGACCCATCTGGTCCAGTTGTTTCAGTCCGCCGTAGCGGCTTCCCATGCCGGCGGCGAGGATAAGTAGGGTTGGTTTCATACTATTTCGGTTTTATTTATACTTTCGTTTGTGAGCCCCACACTGCGCTTCGCTTGTGTGGGGTTATTAGCGCTTCGCGCGTCTTGCCCCTTCGGGGCTGCTCAAGGAAGATGTTTTGATACCCCCCTGCCCTGCGGGCATCCCCCCTGAAGGGGGGAGTGGTGCTTCGACCGCATCTTTTGTCGATCATCGTCCATTCGTCCTTCATTCATCGTCCCTTCATCGCATCATCACATCGGTTTGATGCGGCGGGCGAGGCGGGCGCAGAGGCCGGGAAAGAACCGTTTGATGTGGGCCATGATGAGTTCGGAGCTACCGACGAGTTGTTCGCGTTTCTCCTTGGCGATGGCGTTGAAGATGATACGGGAGGCCTTCTCGGGGGTGATGCCGCCGGCCTGGCCCGCGTCCATCTTGCCGTGCTTCCGGCCGTCTTTCTCCAGCGAGTTGACGGAGATGTTGGTCTGCACGCGGCCGGGCGTGAGGATGGTGACACGGATGCCGTCCTTATAGTTCTCTGCCGCCACGGTCTCGAAGAAGCCGTAGAGGGCGTGCTTGGCCGACGAGTAGGCGCAGCGCAACGGGAACCCGAAGAGTCCGGCGATGCTGGTGGTGACGGCTAACTGTCCCCCACCCTGCTCGATCATCTTGGGCAGCACGGCCTTGGTGAGGATGACCGGTGCGTAGAAGTCGATGTCCATCACCTTGCGGATGACGGCCATGTCGGTCTCCACGGTGGTGCCGCGCTGGCTGATGCCGGCATTGTTGTAAAAGACGTCGATGCGCCCGTAGGCGTTGAGCGCGTCGGCGGCGAGTTGCGGCAGCGCGTCGGTCTGCCCGAGGTCGAACGGCAGGCAGGTCACGTCTTTGGCGCCCAATCGCAGACACTCCTCGCGCACCTGCTCCAGCAGGTCGGGTTCTAATGCCGTGAGGATCAGTCGCGCCCCCGCTTCCGCAAAGCGGAAAGCGGTCTCCTTGCCGATGCCGGAGGAGGTGCCGGTGATCCAGACGACTTTGTCGGTATAGGTGTTTTTCATTTCATCCATATTTATGTCGGCAAAAATACAAAAGTTTATGGTACGCTGAACCTCAAGTAGCAAGAACTCTGCACAAAAGTGCCGTCAATGCTGGGAAGATTCCCCTGCACATGGCATTCTACACTCCGATAATCTCCAGCATTTCTGCCGGAGGCACCACTGTAGGCACTTTGGGGAAATGTTTGGTGTTTCCCGTTACAAGAAAAGTACCCTCTTTGGACATGGCCACTTCGAAAAAGACAATGTCGTCTGCATAGGTGAATGGGAAATCTGTGGCTCTACGTCCCGCCCAACAACCATTATCAATTATCAGGTCAAGCATATTCAGGATATCATCCTCACGTAGATTGAACTTGTCACGATTCAGGACCTCCTGATATTCTAGAAGAATTTCGTCGTTGAACAAAGGGACGATACGACCCTTCACCACCTGTTCCAACACTTTAACGGTGGCAGAGTCCGAATTATGTGTAATCATGGCTGACACCAGAACATTGGTGTCGAAAACGGCAAAATATTTCATTATTTGTTTCTGGTTTTGTCAATCTCTTCGTTAATTTCTTCCAAAGTCAGTTCCGGCGTATTTCCATTCTCGGCCCATTCCCGCATATTGCGGAATGCAGCCATCCTTTCGGCGACCGATTTTTTCTCATCGGCTCGGATTTCGAAAGGGATACACCTGCGCTGCACGACTGTTCTCGCAAACACGTTAATAGCGGTGTTCACGCTCATGCCGAACTCTGAGCACAACGCCTCAAATACGGTTTTCAATTGTGAGTCCATTCTCACTGTCATAGACACTTGCGACATTTCAATATGATTTAAATTTACGCCGCAAAGATACAAAATTATTTCACATAGCAATCATCATGGCGAAAAATTAAATCATAGAATAGAACAGGTCCGATCAACACCCCATCATTCAGCATTCAACATTCAGCATTCAGCATTATAGTGTCCTATACACCACCACCGGTTCCTTATCATCCGCCTCCACGGTGAACGCATCGCCCATCGCCTCGTTCAAACTTCCCTCCCATAACCATTTGAAAGAACGGTTGTTGACAGGATATTTCAGCCCGATGAAGGAAAGTTTTGTGTGCAGGTTGCTCGGGAAGACGGAGACCTGCATCCCCGTAACAGAACGGAACATGGACGTACCGCGCATCACATTGAAGACGCCGTGCTCAGTCTGCATGGCCAGCCGCATCTTTTCGGAATACATCACTAATATGCTCAGGTTGGCGATGAAATGATCCTCGCGCAGACCACCGCAGCCCAACAACAACACGTCGTCGTATCCATTGGCCATACAATATTTCAATGCCTTCTGGAGGTCGTTGTATTCCTCGCTGCGGTCTGCGTGATAAGGGATATTGTGTCGTGACAATTCCTCGCGATCCATCGAATCCCCGTCACCCACGATGACATCCGGTATAATGTTGACGGACAACAACTTTTGAAGCGCACCATCACAACAAATGATGCGCTTCATTTTCCGTAACAACTGTATTGACAGTTCAGACGAAGGAACCTCACCATTGGCTACAATTGCCGTGGTGAAAGGATCGAACTCCTTCAGCCAGAACGCTATATGAGATTGATTCATGTCTAAATCCAAAATAGAGCCCAAACCAACCACTAATTATCCATTATCAATTATCAATTATCAATTGATTAGATCCATCTCACGATATTGAAGTCCTGGTCGTGAGGCAGCAGCTCGTGGTTGGGGATGACGCGGACCGCGCAGTCCCACACTCCGATGCGCTGCGCAACCTCGGAACAGACGAACGTGTAGATGCCGTCACGCTCCGTCTCGAACACGAAAGGCACCTTGTATTCCAGCTTGGGTCTCTGGCCATGATCCTCGGCTGTGACGAACACCATCTCCACTTTCACATCCTGCGGACGCAACGACCCGAGACGCAACTCCAGACGGCATTGCATACGGTCGCCCACGCAATAGGTGTTCTTGTCGTTCTTTGGATAATCCACTCCGACACATTCGATGTCATTCCAGCCGGCAAGGACGTTCTCGCGCCATTTGAGCAGAATCCGGACATTTTCGTTGTCATTGGCGCCCAACAGGCGGCTTCTGTTCATCAATTTATGATAGAACTTGCGGTAATAGTCGTCCAACTGGCGCTTCATGGTGAAATGTGGGGAGATCTGGGTGAAGCATTTCTTCATCATGGAGACCCAATCGGTGGGAATGCCTTGCGCATCACGATTGTAGAATGCCGCTGTAATCTGCTCTCCGATAATGTTATAGAGCGTTTCCGCATCCAATTCGTCCTGCAAACGGTTGTCCTGATAGGTAATCTGCTCTTTGAGTGCCCAGCCGGCACCGGGGACATAACCCTCGGCCCACCAGCCGTCTAACACACTGAGATTCAGCACTCCGTTCATCACGGCTTTCTCACCGCTGGTGCCGGATGCCTCCAACGGACGGGTCGGCGTGTTCATCCAGACATCGCAACCCGACACCAATTTCTTCGCCAAAATCATGTTATAATTTTCCACGAAGATAATCTTGCCGATAAATTCGGGACGACGGCTCAACTCGATGATGCGTTTGATGAGATCCTGACCAGCCTTGTCGTGCGGGTGCGCCTTGCCGGCGAAGATGAACTGCACTGGTCGCTCGGGATTGTTAAGCAACGCCTTGAGTTTCTGCTCGTTCATGAAGAGCAGATGAGCGCGTTTGTAGGTGGCGAAACGACGGGCAAAACCGATGGTGAGCACATCATCGCGCAAAGCTTTGAGGGTGGCCTCAATGAGAGCAGGCGACTCGTTGCGGGTGCGCATCTGCTCGGCCAGCATCTCCTTGATGGCCGTCATCATCTCCTGGCGTAACTCCTGCTTAATGAGCCACAGGTCGGCGTCAGGGACGTCATTTATCTTCTTCCATACCATCGGATTGGAGCAATCCTTGGTCAAACCTTCACCAAAAATGCTGCGGTGCAGCGTCTGCCATTTCTTGTGCGCCCATGTCGGGTAATGCACGCCGTTGGTGACATAACCGATGTGCAATTCTTCTGCGAAACGACCTTCATAGAGGTCGGCGAACATCTCCTGCGACACGCGCCCGTGAATGCGGCTCACCCCGTTGATTTCCTGGGAAAAACGACACGCGAGGATGCTCATCGAGAACTTGTCGAAGGTGTTTCCGTCGTGTCTGCGGCCGAAGCCCATGAACGTCTCCCAACTTACGTTGAACTGCTGGGAGTAGGTGGCGAAATAGGTGCGCATCAGATCTTCCGTGAAAGCATCGTGACCGGCGGGCACGGGTGTGTGGGTGGTGTAAAGCGACGAGGCCTTCACCAACTCGACCGCCATCTGACGGTTCACATGCTCATTCTGCATCACCTGCAGGATGCGTTCCAGATTCAGGAAGGCGGCATGGCCTTCGTTGAGATGGAAGATGGTCGGGGTTTCGCCGATGGCCTTGAGCATACGCACGCCACCGATACCGAGCAGAATCTCTTGTTTGAGACGATTTTCGACATCGCCGCCGTACAAGGTGGCCGTCACGCCGCGATCCTCTTGCCAGTTCTTATCAAAGTCAGTATCAAGGAGATAGAGCGGTATGCGACCGACATCCACGCGCCAGATGCGGGCGTAGAGGTTACGGCCGGGCATCGCCACGCTGACCATGAGCCAGTTGCCATCCTTGTCCTTGTAGGGCTTGATGGGCAGTTTGGAGAAGCTTTGCGGCGGATAAAGGTTCACCTGCTCACCGTATGCGGAAATCTGTTGCTGGAAGTAGCCATAGCGGTAAAGCAGACCGACGCCGAGCATGTTCACGTTGCAGTCACTGGCCTCCTTGAGGTAGTCGCCGGCCAACATGCCGAGACCGCCGGAGAAGATCTTCAGCTCGTTGCTGATACCGAACTCCATACTGAAGTAGGCGATACGGTCCTCCTTGCGGTTGCACGGCTCCTGCATATAGGCCGTAAACCGTTCATATACATTCTTCAACTTGCTAATATATTCTTCGTTATGGGCGAAGTTCTCCATTCTTTCCAGCGGCAGCAGTTGCAACATGTGAACGGGGTTTTCTTCGCATGCCTTCCAAAGGGAGGGACCGGCAATTTCCTCAAACAACTCGCGGGCCTCGAACGTCCAGCTCCACCACAAATTCTCCGACAGTTTCTCCAAAAGACGCAGTTGCTCAGGCAGATGGGACTTCACAGAGACGCGATGCCAGTCCGGTTTCTCCACTTGGAGTTCCTGCACCATCACGCCCACATTGGAGGTCTTGTTCTGGTATTGCGCGTAACGCTCGCCGCTCTTACCCAACGCGATGTCGTACGTCTTCTCATAATTGGCGAAAAGATGCGTCCACAGGGCTTTTTCAGCGATATTGACCGCCGTCTTGCGGATGTCGGCCATGGCCTGTGGGGTACAATGGTTGTAGAACAGAATCTGGTCCGCGATGGCCTTCACCACCTCATCGTCGTTATGGTCGGTGCGCTGAATCACACTGACGCTCTGCTGCTGGGTGAAGTGCTCCTGCACCCACGCACCGAAACCGGCCAGCGAAGTAGTGATGGTCGGGATACCGAACGCGATGCTCTCCAGTGGCGTATAACCCCATGGTTCATAATAAGATGGGAACACCGAGAGGTCAAAGCCGATCAGCAAGTCATAGTATTTCATGTTGAAGATGCCATCCTCGCCGTCCAAATAGACAGGGGCAAAGACCACCTTCACATTTTGTTCAGGACTGTTATGTAATCCGTTATTGTTCAGTTCGTTGAGAATCGGGTCATGGTAGGGATCGTGTAGCACATGGGTCACGAAACGGTCGGACATGGGCACTCCGCTCACGGGCTGGGTCATCTGGGCGGCCAGTTCTTCCTGACGACCGCTTTGACCGGCGGGCACGGTGAGGAACGCCACGACGGTGCGGTCTGGATTGGCTTCGGCAACCTTCGCCAAGCTCTTGATAAACACATCGATACCTTTGTTCTTGAACTCATAGCGACCGCTGTTGATGACCAGCAGGGCGTCGTCTGGAATCTGGGTCTGGATCAGCGTGGAGGCCACTTGCAAAAGCCGTTCACGGGCAGCCTTGCGCTTACGGTCAAACTCTTCGCCCTTAGGCACAAAGGCATTCTCGAAACCGTTAATGGTGATCACATCGGCAGGTCTCTCGAAGAACGCCGCGCACTCACGATTGGTGATCTCGCTCACTGTGGTGTAAGCATCCGCGTGTTTGGCCGACAGTGACTCCAACGAAAACTTGGACTGCACCCCGAAGCGTTGAGCCGTATCAAACGGATTATATTGCTGGATATCAGCGTATAGCGGAAGACCATTCCCAGCAATGCAACGGCCGAGGACGGTGGCGTGGGTGGTGAACACCGTGGCAATCTGCGGAGCCACAGATTCCAGGTAGAGAATACCCGTACCCGTCATCCACTCATGGAAATGCGCCACGATCTTGTCCATCGAGCTGCAATAGAAATTGTAGAAACTTTCTATCACGCGGCCAGCAGCATAGCCGAACAACGCGGGCTCGATATAATCCCACTGTCCGGAAATCGAATCCAGTTTGTAGCGAAGCCAGAATTTGGTCAGAATCTCGTTCTTTTTCTCAAAGAAGCTGGTGAAATCGACCAAAAACACCACCGGAGAACCAACTATCTGCCATCTGCCGATGCGCACTTTCAGACCGTCACGGGCCACGATGTCACGCCAGTTCTTGAACAGTGTGGGATCCTCCACGAAATCGTCGTTATATTCTTTCGGAATGTCAGGGCCGATGCAGATGTAATGATCATGATAGTTGCCCACCACGGTGGCCGCTTTGGTGGAAAGGACGGTGTAAATGCCGCCCACTTTGTTACAAATCTCCCAGGAAGTTTCAAAAAGGTAATCGCTATACTTCTGATTCATAAATAATTAAGGCAAATTTATCAATTCAAAAAACAAGTTGCAAATGTAACAAAAAATAGGCAATATCGCAAAAAATAGTATCTTTGCCCGCAATTTTTTGGGTTAATGAACATCTATAAAGCTGATTTACATACGCATACGCTTTTTTCTCCTTGCGGTGATTTGGACATGACGCCGGAGAACATCATCGCGCTCGCATTGGAGAGGGGCATCGATGTGATCGCCATCACCGACCATAATGCCACGCGGCACTGCCGTCTGGCCGAGCACTACTCGCACAATCGCGACATCTTTGTGCTCTGCGGCGCGGAGGTGACCACCAAGGAGGAGGCGCACTGTCTGGCTTATTTCGGCGACCACGAGTCATTGGACAAGTTCCAGGCTTACCTTGACGAACACCTCCCGAACATCCCCAACGACCCCGACATTTTCGGCGACCAGGTGCAGATTGACGAAGAGATGAACATCGTGTATGAGGAGCCGCGCCTGCTGACCTCCGCCATCGACCAAAATGTCAACCAGATCGCGGACAAAGTCCACGAATTGGGCGGCTTGTTCGTGCCCGCGCACATCGACAAGATGAAGAACAGCCTCATCGCGCAATTGGGTTTCATCCCGTTCGATTTGGACTACGACGCGGTGGAACTCTCCAAGCACGGCAACAAAGACGAGATCTTGAAAGTCCACAAATATCTGAAAAACAAGATGTTCACCAGAAGCTCAGACGCTCACATACCCGATGTGATCGGCACCGCCCCCTGCTACCTGAAGATGGAAACCCGCAGCTTCGAGGAAATCCGGAAGGCACTACATGGGGAGGACGGCCGCGAAGTCCTACTGACACTTGAAACTTGAAACCTGAAACTTTGAGCTTTGAACCTTAAACATTGAACTTTAAACCAACCAATATGACCGTAAAAGAATTAGTAGAAAAAATGAATCTCACCGTGTTTTGTGGTGAGGACAATATGGACACTGAAATCAAGGGCGGCTATGTCTCTGATTTGCTGAGCGATGTAATGGGATTCGCGCAGGAAGGCCAAGCTTGGGTGACTTTGCAGACCCACAAGAACGTCATCGCCATCGCCTCGCTGAAAGAGCTGGCGTGCGTTATCCTCGTGAAGGGCAACAAACCCGATGACGACATGCTGGAGCAGGCCAAGGAAGAGGACATTCCCGTCTTAGGCACCACTGAGCAGACCTTCGAGGTGGCTGGACAAATCTACACTTATCTAAACGCCTAGTTATGAAAGATTTGTCGATGCACATCATGGACATTCTCCAGAATTCCACCCGTGCAAAAGCAAACAACATCACGCTTGAGGTTCTGGAAAACCACGATGCGGACACGCTGACGTTGATATTCAAGGACGACGGCTGCGGCATGAGCGCGGAAACCGTGGAGAAGGTCATAAACCCGTTCTTCACCACGCGCACCACGCGCAAGGTCGGCCTCGGACTGCCGTTGCTGAAGCAGAACACCGAGCAGACCGGCGGCTCCATGAAGATTGAGAGCGAACTGGGCGTCGGCACCACTGTCACCGCCATCTTTGGTTTGACACACCTTGACCGTCCCCCTATGGGTGACCTCGCCGGTACCATGGTGCTCACGATTGCCGCCCATCCCGAAATCCACTTTGTGTTTCATTTCCAACGGGTTAAAGACGGGAAAGAAGAGGTGGAATACGTGTTGGACACGGATGAAGTGTATGAAGCGCTCGACGGCGTATCGTTGCAGGAGCCCGAAGTGATGGCGTACCTGAAAGAGATGGTGGAGGAGAATATACGATAGGGCTTAATCAAAGACGTGAGACGTTGGGGCAAGGACGTTGGCAAAAGGTCAAAGCCAAAAGCCAAAAGCCAAAACAACAGGTTCACATATATCAAAAAAAAATATACCTTTGCGACCGCTTTTTGCAAAGCAATATTCATTTGTAAGTAATTGAATTTTAAACCAATATGGAAATCATCAAAACTGTTGAGAAGTTGATGGAGGTTGCCGTGCGCGAGCGTGCCGCCGGCAAGACCATCGGTATGGTGCCAACCATGGGTGCTCTCCACGAGGGGCATCTCTCGCTCATCCGCCGCGCACACGAGGAAAACGATGTGGTGTTCTGCTCCATTTTCGTGAATCCCGTGCAGTTCAACAATGCCGAGGACTTAGAGAAGTATCCCCGCACCTTGGAGGCCGACGTGAAGCTGATTGGCGACCTTGCCGATTACGTGTTTGCGCCCACTGTGGAGGAGGTCTTCCCCGTCGCGCCCACCGAGGTTTATGACTTCGGCACCGTGGCCAACGTGATGGAAGGCGCCGCCCGCCCGGGACATTTCAACGGTGTGGGCGTCATCGTGCGCCGCCTGCTCGAATGGGTACGTCCGCACAAGGCTTACTTCGGGGAGAAAGACTACCAGCAGATTGCCGTCATCCGCGAGATGTGCGCCCAGTGCCGCATCCTTGCCGAAATTGTCCCCTGCCCTATCGTACGCGAGCCCAACGGTCTGGCCATGAGCTCCCGCAACCGCCGTCTCTCGGCCCACGAATTCGAGACCGCCGCCAACATCCACCGCATCCTCGAAGCATCCAAGCAGTGCAAGAGCGTACCGGAAATCCAACAGTTCGTGGAATCGGAAATCGCCAAGATCCCCGAGTTCCAACTCGACTACTTCGAAATCGCCGATGCCAAGACCCTCCTCACCACCGACACGCTCGACAACCCGAACGGCGTGATGGGGTTCATCACGGTGTATGTCGGACCAGTGCGGCTGATTGACAATATTATGTATAGATAGTTTTTGGCTGTTGGCTATTAGCTTCAATAACCAATAACCTATAACCCATAACCATTATAAAATGAACATAGAAGTCCTGAAATCGAAAATACACAAGGCCACCGTCACGGAGGCGAATCTGAACTACGTGGGCAGCATCACCATCGACGAGACGCTGATGGAGGCCGCCAACATGATCGAGAACGAGAAAGTGCAGGTGCTGAACGTCAACAACGGAGAGCGTTTGGAAACCTACGTCATCAAAGGGGCGAAAGACTCCGGCGTGATCTGCCTGAACGGTCCCGCCGCCCGCAAAGCCGCCGTCGGCGACGTCGTGGTCATCATCTCCTACGCCTCCATGGACTTCGAAGAGGCGAAACGCTTCAAGCCGACGATTGTGTTCCCGAACGGGGAAAACAAACTTTAGCTTTTAGCTGTTGGCTATTAGCTTTTAAACTATGACTTTGACTTAGACATAAACTTAGACTTAGACTAATGACTTTTGACCAATCACAATTCACTAATCACAATTCACTAACCCCAAGCTTCAATAACCCATAACCAATAACCCATAACCATTATAAAAGAAAGAATGTACAAACTCATATTGATAAGACACGGACAAAGCGAATGGAATCTGTCGAACCAGTTCACAGGATGGACGGATGTGGATCTTACGCCGCAGGGCATCGAAGAGGCGAAGCAGGCGGGCCGCATCCTGCGCGACGAACCGGGGTTGGACATCCGCTACACCTACACCTCGTTCCTGAAACGCGCCATCAAGACGCTGAACTATGTGTTGGAGGAGATGGACCGGATGTGGCTGCCCGTATATAAGACCTGGCGACTGAACGAGAAGCACTACGGTGCGCTGCAAGGACAGAACAAGAAGGAGGCCGTGTCTATTTACGGCGAAGAACAGGTCAACAAGTGGCGCCGCAGTTACGATGTGCAGCCCGAACCTTTGGCTGACGACGACCCGCGCCATCCGAAATTCGACATCCGCTACCAAGACATCAAATTCAAGGCCGCCCGTCCCGCCACCGAATCGCTGATGGATGCCACCAAGCGCATCATCCCGTTGTGGAACGTCAGCATTGTGGAATCGCTGCGCCAATACAAACAGGTGCTGGTTGTGGCACACGGCAACAGTATCCGCGGTATCATCAAGTTCATGAAGAACATGTCGAATGAGGAGATTGTGAAGCTAAACATCCCTACCGGCGTACCCTACCTGCTGGAATTGGACAGTGAGATGCAGGTCATCAGCGACCGCTACCTCGGTCTCTCCGACGAGGAACTGAAGGCCAAGCAGGACGGTGTCGCCAACCAGACAAAGGCGTAAAGTTGCATTGCAGAGACATAAATGAGCAAAGCCCCGGGAGATGAATCTTTCGGGGCTTTGTTTATGTTTAAGGTTAGAAGGTTAGCGGTGGGAGGATTTGCGGGCGAATTCGAAGAGTTCGACAGGCAGATGACAATAGCCGTCGGGGTGCTTGTCCAGATAGTCCTGATGGTACTCGTCGGCGGAGAAGAAGTTGCGCAGCGGCGCAATCTCCGTCACGATCGGCTGATCGTACAACTTCTGTTTTTCATCGAAGATGCGTTTGATCACTGGAAGTTCCGTCTCGTCTGTGTAATACACACCCGTACGGTAGCGCGTGCCCTCGTCGTGTCCTTGGCGGTTGAGCAACGTCGGATCGATGGCATGGAAAAACATGTCGATAAGGAATTCCAGACTAACCTTTGTCTCGTCATAAGCCACCCTCACCGTTTCCGCGTAGCCAGTGGTATCGGTATAGACCTCCTCGTAGGTCGGGTTATCGGTGTTGCCGTTGGCGAAACCGGTTTCCGTCTCCAGCACTCCGTCAATTTGCTTAAAGTAATGCTCGGTGCCCCAAAAGCAGCCGCCAGCCAGATAAATCTCTTTCATAGTGACTGTTATCTTCTTCCGCGGGCATTCATGGCACGCATCATCCCTCTGGTTTTGCCAGAACCGTTGTTCACGGCCTTCATCACCTTGCGTATGTCGTCGAACTGCTTGATGAGGCGGTTAACATCCTGAATATCACGACCGGAACCGCGCGCGATACGTTTGCGGCGAGAACCATTGATAATGTCGGGGTTGGCACGTTCCTCGGGCGTCATCGACTGGATCATCACCTCCACACTCTTGAAGACGTTGTCGTCGATATCCATATTGCGTATCATCTTGCCCATACCGGGAATCATGCCCATAAGATCCTTCACATTGCCCATCTTCTTGATCTGCTGGATCTGTTGGTTGAAGTCGTTGAAGTCGAACTGGTTCTTAGCCAGCTTCTTGGACAGTTTGGCGGCCTCCTCGTCGTCGAACTGCTCTTGCGCACGTTCCACGAAGGAGCGGATGTCACCCATACCGAGGATACGCTCGGCCATACGTTCCGGATGGAAGACATCGAGTGCCTCCATCTTCTCGCCCATACCAACGAACTTGATGGGTTTGCCCGTAACCTTTCGGATGGTAAGCGCGGCACCGCCACGGGTATCGCCGTCAAGCTTGGTGAGGATAACGCCGTCAAAGTTGAGTCGGTCGTTGAAAGCTTTAGCCGTGTTCACCGCATCCTGACCCGTCATGGCGTCCACCACAAAGAGGATTTCCTGCGGGTTGACGGCCTCCTTGATGTTGGAGATCTCGTTCATCATCTCCTCATCCACGGCAAGACGGCCGGCGGTATCGATGATGACCACGTCATAGCCATAGTCTTTGGCCTGACGGACAGCATTCTTGGCGATCTCCACGGGCTTTTTGTTGTCGGGTTCGGTATAGACCTCGACGCCCACCTGCTGCCCGAGCACCTGCAATTGGTCAATGGCGGCAGGACGATATACGTCACAAGCAGCCAGCAAGGGCTTCTTACCGCGTTTCGTTTTCAGAAGGTTGGCAAGCTTCGCACTGTGGGTGGTCTTACCGGAACCCTGCAGACCGGCCATCAAGATAATGGCAGGTGAGCCCTTGAGGTTGATATCGACCGCCTGGTTGCCCATGAGCGCGATAAGCTCATCGTAGGTAATCTTCACCATCAACTGGTTGGGCGACACGGCGTTGATGACATTCATGCCGATGGCCTTCTCTTTTACACTATTGGTGAATTCCTTGGCGATGGCGTAGCTCACATCGGCGTCAATGAGCGCCTTGCGGATCTCCTTGGTGGTCTCAGCCACGTTGATCTCGGTGATCCTTCCCTGGCCTTTCAATATCTTAAACGAGCGTTCTAATCTGTCAGATAAACTTTCAAACATATTCGGTTTATGGGTTTAGGGTTTAAGGGGTATTGCGTCCTTGCGGAACGCGGCGGCAAAGATACGTAAATTCCGAATATGAACGGACAAGAGATTTGCCCCTTGCAAGAACGCGCCGTAGCCCGTCCCTTCAAGGATATTTCCCGCCCTCTCAAAGGAAGAGCCCCCGTCTCTTTATTCGCAGAATTCGTAAAATTCGCCGACTATTCGTTCGAGAAGAATATCTCCCAATCAGTGATCAATGTTTGCATCTGCTCTCGAAGCATCAGATCGAAGTGTTCTTTGCCCTTCTTGATCCAGCCCTCTGGCGGGATAAAGTCCACCTCACGCGGCTCGCATAGCTTCATCCGTGCCCCCTTAAACAGGGTTCCGGTGATGGCGTTGCTCACGGCCTTGCTCCCATAGAAGGTTTTCGATTCCGACCACTGGAAGTCGTCCGCTAACACCCAGCCGTTTACGAGATGAAAACGGTAGAGATCACCGAAGGTGCACTCGCCAGTACTCTCGTCATAGTCCAGCATCTCAAGACGGTACCGGCCTTGAGAAAGCGTGGCGATAGTGCCTTCATATTTCAAGATACCGTTGGCAAACCCCAGCACGAGTTCGCCAGCTCCGGTGAACTCGATGTCGCTTGCCATGAACTGGCCTCCGTCAAGCACCAGGTAGTGCTTCCCGTCCTTTTCGTTGATGACACCCGAAATCTTCATCGGCACGAAAAAGACCTTGTACGAAATTCCGATGTCTTTCCCGTATTCGTCTTCATAGACGAGCGGCTTGTTGGGGTCCATGATGCAGGTGAGGAACCCTTGGGTGTGCTCTCCGTAAGGTGTGCTGATGCCGCTGTCCGCGTTCATCTGCATATAGACATCGTATTCCACGTTAGCGGCTTCGTATTCCACGCCAGTCTGGTGGGCGCAGTAGCAGCCGGTGTGTCTCACGGAGTCAATGGTATCCTTCGGGGGCTTTTCCTTAAATTTGGCCACAAAGGAGAGATCGCGGCCATCGATTCGTACACCGGCGGGCAGCTTTCGGTTGTAGTAGCCGGGGGTCGTACATTCCCACTTCACCAGCGACCATCCTTTGTTCGGGGTGGCGCCAAGTGGCACTTCGGCTCCTAACAAGTATTTGCCTCCGCCAGTCACCGTGCCGCCTTCGGCAGGTTGGGCTGTAACGGTTACCGTGTATTCGTGCCGCGTGACCGTAATCGGGCCGATCGGCTCGATGGGTCTAGGCTGGATCGGGAACGAATCACATTCTATACATGGTTCAGGGAGCGTATCAATGGGTAGAGGATGTTCCGGGAAAGTGTCACAATCGAGACACGGCACCGGATCACGGGAATTGCACGGCGGGTTCTTGCAGGGACGTGGGTTATTTTCATCCCTCACAAAGTTAATCAGATCGCGGTTCCATTCATAGATGATGACAAACTCGCCGTCCAGGTTGATGAATCCGTGGTAACGGTCGCGGAAATTGTCGAGCCAGGCCTGTGCATAACCCGATGCGCTGAAGTCGTGGATGCCGTAATTGTTCGCAAGCTTCCGCTTCGGGGAGGCAGGCCAGTGCTGGATGAGAATGGTGCCGTCGGGGGCGAGCACGCGGTTGTGCTCCGCCGTGGCCACACCCACGGGCGAGAATACAGGGGTTGGATTTTCCGTCTCACTCCACGAAGACATCACATTGGGAGTGTAGCCCACCACATTGAATCCCCTGTCAATCACGTAATTGAGATCGAAGTTCTTTTTGTTCTCGCAAAAAGCGTATCCTTCATAGAAGCTCGTGGCACCGCCGGCGTTGAATTGCTTCTCCGCCTTGGTGTTATAATAGGTGCGTCCCTCGTTGGACACCAAAAAGAGCCCGTCCTTCACATCGCTGACATCCCCCCACATCAGGTCTTCAGCATCGATGTTATCCAACGAAATGGCTTTGTTGCCTTTCTTGTCGATGAAATAGATGGACCTGCCTTCCTTCACTAAAGCGTATCCTTCGCTGAAAGAACGGCATTTGTCGAAGCGGGCGGGAATCACGATGTTGCCTTTCTCGTCGATAAAGCCCCATTTGTCGCCATAGCCACTGGAATTCACGCTTCGGTAGGCGCGCAGACCCTCCCGCAACGGCGGCACTGTATGACTCTTGCCCTCAAAACGTTCGGGCACGGAGACGAGGTTGCCATAAACCCGCTGGCCGTTGACGTTGATGTAAATATACGATTTCCCCGTGCCGATGAGTGCCACGCCATCCACGAAATTGGTGGCTGCGCCGCTCCATTCCAACGGAAGCTCCTTCACGCCACCGTCGCGGTAAAGAATGCACTGTGGTTTTGGATAAGAGCCCGATTTCTTGGTCATCACCACGGCACCGCCTAACATTTGCGGGTTGCGGTTGCCATTGCACGTCCACTCAAAGTCAAAAAGTTTCCGTCCATCGTCGAGGAAGAAAGCGTATCCGTCATCGCTTTTCACCGTCCAAACGCCATCTTCCAAATCGGAGACCCAATAGATTTCTTCCGGAAGCTGTACGAAGTGCGTGTTGGGGGTGATGGTAAGAGGTTTCGGCTTCTGCGCCGAGATTAACATGCTGATGATCATCAGCGTGAGGAGGAGGATATTTTTTTTCATAACATTAGGGATTGATTGTTCTTTTTGTGATTTAACTGCTATTTTTCGTAGGTTCCATGTGAAGCGTGACATGCGTTTGCGCTCCAAAACGCTCTTTCAGAAGATTTTCAATAAAGGTGGCGCGGTCGTGAGCGACGTTAAGGGTGGTATTGCCGTCCATGCGGATGTGCGCCTCGATGGCGATACGGTTGCCTATCTTGCGGGTACGCAGATTATGCGGTTCGCAAACATCCGGACAGGAACGGATGATCTCCTCGATCTCGTGTTCTGTTTCAGCGGGTAAAGAACATTCCGTCAGCTCGTTCATACTGCCATTGAGCACATTCACGGCCACCTTCACCAACATCGCACCGACCACAATGGAGGCCAGCGGGTCGAGCACGGTCCAGCGGTCGCCGAGCAGGATGGCCCCGCCGATGCCGATGGCCGCCCCGATGGAGGAGAGGGCGTCGCTGCGGTGGTGCCAAGCGTTGGCCACCACGGCCTGCGAGTCCAGACGTTTACCGGCCCTCGCCGTATATTGGTAGAGCAACTCCTTGACTACAATAGAGATAAAGGCCGCCCAAAGTGCCAGTCTTCCGGGGGCGGGCAGTTGTTCCCCGCGCAGCCAGTCAACGAGTTTCAACGCACCGGAAACGATGATGCCGATGGCGGCGGCGGTCAGCGCCAATCCCACGAAAAAGGAGGCCATAGTCTCGAACTTGCCGTGGCCGTAGTCGTGCGACTCGTCCTGCGGCTTCGCGCTGACCCGCACGAAGCAGATGACGATGAGGTCGGTGACGAAATCCGACAGCGAATGCACCGCATCGGCCACCATGGCGGCGCTGTTCCCCAGGATGCCGGCCACGAACTTGAAGGCCATCAGCGCGACATTGCCCGCACTGCCCACGAGGGTGACTTTGTAAATTTCCTTTTCGCGATTCATAAGGACCCTATCTTTCAAACCATTTCAACAATTTCATCTTCCATTCGCCGGCCTTGCCTGTATAGGGGTGCTCGCGGAGGGGAAGATTGAAGACGGTGCGGCCTTTGAGGACCGTTTGCGGATGCGTGAACTCGCGGAAGCCCCACTCGCCGTGGTAGGCGCCCATGCCGGAATGACCCACACCGTTGAACGGCACGCCCTTCACCATCATGTGGATGCATACCTCGTTGATGCAGCCACCGCCAAACTGCTGCGTCTGCATGGTACGGTTCGCCCATTGCATATCCTTGGTAAACAGATACATCGCCAACGGATGCTCACGGTCAGCGATGGTCTCCATCAGGGCATCCACCTCGGCATCTTTGAAGGGCACTACGGGCAACAGCGGGCAGAAGAGCTCATGCCGCACGATATGCTCGTCCTTATCCACAGGGTAGATGATGGTCGGGGCATAATGTTGCGTCTCGCGGTTCCCCTCGCCACCGAAGATGATGCGGTCACGGTACTCATCCGCGAGCGCCGCGCATTTGTCGTAAGCAGCTGTTGTGATGAGTTTCGGATATTCGGGATTGGTCACCGGATGCTCGCCAATCTGCGCCGTGAAAGCCTTCTTGAGTTCCGCCAGGAAGGGTTCCGCGACCTCTTCGGCCACGGCTATCTGGTTGATGTTGATACAGCTCTGTCCGGCGTTGCAGAGCTTGAAGAAGGCAATCTTGCGGGCCGCATCCTTGAGGTCGGCATCCTTGCGCACCACGCACCAGTTGCCGGTCTCGCCACCCAACTCCAACGCCACGGGCGTAAGATTCTTGGCCGCCTCCGCCATCACGTGTTTGCCCACAGCGGGTGAGCCCGTGTAGAAGATCTTGTCGAAGCGCTGCGCAAGACACATGTCCGCCACGTCGTGACCGCCGTCGATGAGGGTGACGTACTCGGGCGGGAAGACCTCCGCGAAGAAGCGTTTGAGCACTTCGGTGCAGGATGCGGACTTGCTGCTGGATTTGATCACCACAGTGTTGCCGCCGCACATCGCCGCCGCCACCACCCCGATAGTCAATAGAATCGGGAAATTGAAAGGACTGATCACCAACGATACACCGTAGGGCATCTTATAGACTTTGGTGACGGTACTCGGAAAGCACATCAGACCGCTGAAGTGCCGTTCCGGACGTGCCCAGCGACGCAACCCTCGCAGCATCTCGTTGATCTCCACGATAATGGGACCCACATCACAGAGGTAGGCCTCCACCCTACTCCGTCCGAGGTCGGCGGTGAGCGCATCCTCGAACTCGGTGGCATGCGCGATCACCGCCTCTTTCAGTTTCTTAAGCTGTTGTATCCGCCATTTGACAGGCAGCGTCGCACCCGTGCGGAAGAACTTTCGCTGCGTGGCGACGATTTCTTGGATTTGTTCGTTGGTATATGACATAACACTGACTTTGCTATTGGCTTTTAGCTATTTGGATATTATCGCTGTTCCTTTTTCGGCAGGCAAAGCAGGGAATACTGTCGCCGCGCGAAGGCCATGTTCGATTGGAACTCGCTAATCAGTATGTCTTTAGAGAACTCAGACCCGAACAGGTAGGGATTCTCGCGCATATATTCCTGAACCATCTCGTTATTCACTAATTGGTAATAACTACCATTTTGGCACACCTGCCCATCAGAATCCAACTTCACACCATTGACATAGATGGTTTCGGGTGCATCGGATATAATCGGTTCCTGACCCGGAATCAAAAGGAACAGCCTCATCGTCGGCACAGCGCTGGACACATAGTACAACGAACTGACATCATAAAATCGCCCATAGTTGTAAGAATAATAATACGTAACTTGCTTTCGAAAATGAGGTCCAATTCCGGCGATCATACAAGCACTCACCTGACGCGGTAGTGAGTTAGTCTTCCGCCATCCATATTGAGAATCATAATAGAGAAGTCCCTGTCTTTCTACATCCGAGTACACCGTAGTGTCTCCATCATTGATTATTTCAGCCGTTATTTTAAGACAAACATCAGAAATGAGCGTCTCACACATTCGATGGGCTACTGGCTTGCTCTTCTTATTTGTTATATTATTGATTTCAAGTTTCTTGAATTTCACCGAAATTTGCGCCTCACAAAGAAGCGGAAGCATCAGGATGGCCGCAAACAGAAACCAAGAGAGTGACTTTTTCATAAGCAATAATTTTGACAGCGCAAAAATAGAAAAAAATCAGTATTCGTCACTATATCCGCCGTCCTTGTCCGTCAGATGGATGATGATCACGTCGAACAGCGGGAAGTCGCGGTACTCCACATAAAAGTCGAGCTCTTTCTGGAAATTCTTCGGGAATTTGACAGCTAATTGCGCACCTTTGGGGATTCTGTTCTCTTTGCCGCTTTTGGTATTGGAATCCGAATCCCCTTTCTCCTTGAGTTCATAGTCGCCATAGACCTCTTTCACGGTTTTGTCGTCGTTGAGGATGACCACCCTGCAGTGAAAATCGGTGTAGGGGGTCTCGTTCACGACGCGCACTTGATTGTAGAAATCCTCGGGACCTTCCACCACGAAGGTCATCTTCTCTTGTTGGGCGAAAACGGACACTGCCGCCATCAAAAACACAACTAATGAAATCGCTTTTTTCATTTTTATATTATTTTGTCATTTATTGATTGTTTATCGTTGTTCGTTCGTCGTTGCCGTTCGTTCGTTACCGTTCGGGGTTCGTTATTATTCCCAGGGCTCACTGCGTTCACCCTGGGCTGACATAGGACGCCCTTACAGGGCTTTCAAGGAAGAAGTTCAAATATATTGGGGTTACTCGAAACTGCTAACTACTAACTACTAACTACTAACTACTAACTGCTAACTGTTCCAGCACCCGTTGGATGTCCTCGTTGCTGAACGTCATCGGGGCGGAGTAGTTGATGGAGTCGGCGGCAATCATGCGCGTGAGTTCCTCGTAATCAGCGGGTTGCACGGGGGATGACAGCTTGTCCAAGCCGCAGGTGACGATGAGGTCAGAGACGGCCTGCAGGAATTGGTCGGCGGCATGGCGGTCGTCGGTGTGGTCGTCCACTAACTGACAATATCGCGCCATCATCGCGTATTTCGACAGGCAGGCGGCTTTCTGGTACTCCAGCACAGGCAGCATCATCAGCGTGATGGCCTGACCGTGAGGGATATGGTACTTGGCCCCGATGCTGTGCGCGAAGGCGTGCACGTAGCCCGCGAGCTGCGTGTTGATGGCATTGCCGCCGTACATTGCGGCGCGGCACATCGCCAACCGCGATTCAACATTTTCCGGCTCGCGCATCACCACGGGCAGATGATGCAGGATCAGCTTCACGCCTTCCAAAGAACGGTAGGCATCCTCCACATCGACCGCCACATCGCTCACCGTCCCTTCCACCACATGGCTGAGGGCGTCCATTCCGCAGGTGGCAGTCACCATCTTTGGTGCGTGGATGGTCAGTTCGCTGTCGAGGATCACGTGCGTCACATCCAGTCCGATGATGACGGTGGATCCTTTCGAGCCGCGAGTGCGGGTCACCACCGCGCCCACGGTGATTTCCGCGCCCGTACCAGCGGTGGAGGGAACAGTAATCATCGGCAGGGTCTTGCCCGGCACCATCAGGAATTTGACGAGCAGGGCTCTGGTGCTGAGATGCGGCAGACGTGCGCCCG
>CAMJPH010000002.1 GCA_946407715.1 uncultured Bacteroidales bacterium
CGAAAGGTGCATCAAGGTTGATGGTCACCCAACCCGCTGTTGTGGTAACGGAAAGTGTTCCGCTGAAGACCTCGTCGGCATCGGCAAGGCTGATACCTGCTGACAAGTCTTCAGCATCAACATTCTGCATGTACACAGTGATTGGGAGATCTTTCGCGGCAATTCCCATATAGTAGAAACTGATGCTACTAATGGTACCTGCCGTTCCAATCTCGTCAGCAGTGTAGAGCATTTCAGTGATGGAGTAATTGTAATAGGTACCTATTGGAACCTGATTAGAGGTCGCAGTACCATCTCCAATCTGCACTTCTGTTTGCGCGTTCGCCGCCCATGGGATGCAGAACATCGCAAACATCAAAAACAATAAGAATTTTTTCATAATGTTTTTTTTTTGGTGAATAAATAAGTTAGTTAATATAAATGGGTTTGTCCATTTTTCACTTAAACTTAAACTTAAACTTAGACTTAAACTTAAACTTAGACTTAGACTTTGACTTAGACTATCCACAAATCACACTTCACAAATCACACTTCACTACACGTTATAAAAATTCAAGCTGCAAAAATACAAAACACACGCATACACGGACGCGTTTGTCAACAAAAAGTTGTTAACAAGTTATGAACAATGGTTAATAGTTAGCAGTTAACAGTTAACAGTTAGCAGTTAGAGGGATTCGTAAACTGCAAACCGCAAACCGCATTCGGGTGGCATTTCACTTGATTTCGACGAGGTAATCATTCTTGGCAAACGTTTTGCCATAGACAGGCTGCAGGATGGAAGGATCGACTGTGTTTCCTTTCAGCCACTCAAGAATCGCCTTCGGGTAGTTCACTCCCGCCTCGTAGCTGAATGGGAAGCCGCCGCCAAAACGGGGGTTAAGCTCCAAAATGCAATAATCGCCGTTGGCGCGCTGCATGATGTCCATGTCCAGATTCCCGATATGATGCAGGCTTTCCCCTATCCTTCTCCCTATTTCGCGAATTTCGGGTAAATCCACCGTGACCGACTTGTCCGTTTCGCCGGCCCGCATGGCCAATTTCTTTTTCACCGAAACAGCCACGTAGTTGCCTTGCAGGTCGTTCATCACATCGAGCCCGAATTCCTCTCCTGTGAGTTTTTCCTGAATCACAATATTCTCGTCAACCACGGAAGCAGAGGCCAAAATCGACCGTTTGATTCTGTTCATGAGCAATTTGTAGCAAATGTCTAACATCTCCATGTCTTCTATTGTTTCAAGTCCGATGGAACCGGAGCCCCAACGCGGCTTCATGAACAATGGGAACGACACCTCGCCGGATGCTAAGGCGCGTTTGGCCTCCTCTATGGAGACATACGTCTTCGGAGCCTTCAACCCGATGGACTCCACCCACTGCGATGTCTTGTATTTGTCAAAACAAATGTCTATCACTTCGGGAGCGGAAACGATGACCGTCACCCCTTCCGCCTCGAACCTCGCCTTGTTCGCCGCCAGAAACGGCAGCTCAAGGTCGTTAAGGCTGATCAAAGCGTCAACCTTGTGTTTCCGGCAAATATCCAATGTTATGCCAATGTAGTCTTGTGCATAGACTGATGGAACTTGTAGCCGTACATCAGCAGCCTGTAGTGCCGGAGCCGACATTTGCATATCGGTGGCGATAATAGCATCTCCTTCGTTTAAATTTTCACGAAAGTATTTGAGCAAATAGGTGCGTCTGCCCGCACATGTGAAAAGAATGTTCATAACAGTTCGTATTTATTTCATCAGATTCATCAGTCCGCCGGTATGCCAGAAGATGATGTTCTTGTTTTGCAAATTATTTTTTTTGATAATATCCATCATTCCGTAGAAGGCCTTGCCCGAATAGGTGGTGTCGAGCATCAGGCCGGTGGTTTTCATGACATCTTTCAAATAGGTTTCCATTTCCGGGACAAATTGTTCATATCCGCCGAACAGGTAATCAGCATTGAAAATGACGCTGTCCGAAAAATCCTTCTTGACTCCATAATATTCGCCCAACATGTTGGCGAAATCAACGACCACCTGCTTTCCTCTCTCGTATTGGCGAGCCACAGAAATGCCCACCACCTTGACATCGTGCCATCCCACGAGCTCACACCCCACCACGATGCCGGCGTGCGTGCTTCCGGTTCCCGATGCAAGGAAAAGGTAGTCGGGTTTGTAGTCGGCGGTGTCGCACTGCCGTTTCAATTCCTTGACGGCATCCACGAAACAGGTGCCGCCCGGCAAGTCATGGCCGCCGCCATGCACGTAATAAGGCTTATAGCCCGCATTGGCGAACGTTCCCATGGCTCTGTCCATGGCCACTGCCGTTTCCGACGGGTCGATCGTTTCACACTCGACGCCGCTCAAACGGCACAACAGCGCATTCCCCTTTTCAGATTCAAAACGTTCCTTTGCGCCTTGGACGCACAGATGACATTTCCACCCGTTACGGGCCGCCATCAGGGCAATGGCACGGATATGATTGGACTGTATTCCCCCGCAGGTGACCACGGCATTGTAGCCTTCCGCTTTCAAAAAACGCTCATATTCAACAGCTTTCCGGGCTTTCGAGCCACCTCCAACAAAAGGATACAGGTCGTCTCTCACAATTCTGAGAACAGAACTGCCGACACAGATTTCATCAAGAAAAAGGAAATGATTCATATACATTTTCAAGCGCTATGTTTATTGCTTATCCCAATCTTCCTTTAACAAGCCATAATACAAACGATCTTTCTTTTCACCGTTTTCCAACACATATTCTTGCCTGAGCCTGCCTTCCAACCGGAAGCCCAACTTCTCGTTGATCCGGATGCTGGCATAATTGTCCTCGTTGGTGACAAAGTAGAGTTTGTTAAGGCCTAAATCGTTAAAGCCAAAATCACACATCAGTTTCTTGGCGCGGGTGCCTATCCCTTTATGCAAACAGGTGGGATTCGCGAACAGATAGGTCTCGGCCTTCCCGATTTCACGGTTGATGGAAGTAAACCCACCGAAAGCGACAATCTCCCCGTCTTCTATTATTGCAACGTCAAAACGTTTGTCATTATTGAGGTTTGACTCAAACCATTCGATAGTCTTATCCATCAAAATGGGAACCTCAAAGTGCATGTTAGCATACACCAATGGATTATTCATCCACGCGACACGCTTCTCCAAATCGGATTTCTCTAATCTTCGGATATACATTGCTGTTCTTTTTCTTTTCTGCGGACATCGTCTAACCTGCCCAAACGAAGACCAGGAATGACATTGACATCTTTGTGATTGAAAATATTGAGGAACGATGTGAAAAACACCTTTGCATCCATGCCAAATGTCAAATGTTCGACATAATAGACATCATAGGCCAGTTTCTCGTCCCAGGACAGGTTATTCCGGCCATTGACCTGCGCCCATCCGGTAATACCCGGCCGTACTGTGTGGCGAATTTTCTCATGTTCCGTGTACCAGGGAAGATATTCCGGAAACAAAGGCCTCGGCCCGACAAAGGACATATCCCCTTTCAACACGTTGATAAGTTGCGGCAATTCATCAACGGAGAGTTTTCTGACCAAAGCGCCCACTTTCGTGACCCGGTCCTTGTCGGGAAGAAGATTCCCGTCTTTGTCCCGCTCATCAGTCATGGTCTTGAACTTGATGATTTTAAAGATTTTCTCGTCCTTTCCCGGTCTTTCCTGATAAAAGAACACGCCGTAGCCCTTGTTCGCGAAATGCAGGAAAACGGCCACTAACAGAATAAACCATCCTCCACAAATCAAAGCGATGCAGGAGAGGACAATGTCCAAAAAACGTTTGAAAAAATGTTTATACATAACTTAACATTAACAATGCGAAATAATTGGCCCGTAGGTATGCTCCACCAGGTAATTCTCACAGAGGAAGCGATAGCCGTTCTCGCCCATAGCGTTCACATCGGAAGCCAGCATCCTGTCCACGCAGGCCGTGAACGCCTCCACGGAGTTACTCCCGCACTTGAATCCGAAACCGTTAGCCTCGGCTATGTCGCCCGTGTCACAATTCGGATCAGTAGCGGCGATAATGGGCATCTTGTTTTCCAGATACGACAGCAGTCGTGACGGGAAATTCGGAATCGTGAAGCGATAGTCGAGAAAAATCAGTCCGATGTCGCACGAGCGCACCAGCAGGTCATAGTCCTCTTTTGGCAGCCAATCCAGCACTGTGACAGACGATGCTTTTTTTGCCGCATACCATTGCGCGAGCTTAGGCTGTTCCGTTCCGCTGCCCACCACAAGGAAATGGCAGTCGGAGCGGTTTGCATTGGCATCCAAGCAGCGAATGATGAATGGAATGTCCTGCGGCTTTCCAAGGTTGCCGCCATAGATGAACACAGGCTTGTCCGCAGGCAGGCCGTATTTCTGCCGGATGCAATTCCTTGCTTCGGGGTCTGCATCGCCATAGTCTTGCAATTCGAGGGAATTAGGCGCCACCTCCACCCTGTCGGCATCAACATACGGGTTGTGAGACAACAGGTAGTTCACATTTGCGGGAGACATGCAGCCGATATAGTCGGATTGCCGGTAGAGCGACACCTCCTTGCGGCGGAACCACCAATAGAAAAAGCTGTGTTTGCCGAAAAGGCCGAGATCCACCGCGTTCTGGGGAAAGATGTCCTTGAGCAACAGGTAGCTGATAGCCTGCGGATTTTTCTTTTTCAGATATTTCACCACCCCCGTCAGCATGACAGGTGGTGTGGTGTAGAGGATGATGTCGAAGTGCGCGTCCCCGAGATACTTGCGTATGGCACGCTTGAACTGAGGCTCCACTAAGGTCTGGCCGACACCTTTTTCTACGATGTTAGTTTTCTGAAGGTTTAGCGTTCGCACGCCGAGCAGACGCACACCGTCAACCTCAACCAAAGCGGTAGGTTGTCCAAGACGCCGTTCCCGAGGAGCGACAATCGTCACTTGGTGGCCCTCATCGCGAAATTTCCGCATAAGATCGAGGAAAAGGCGATGTTCTGAGATGCCCTGCACTTTTGACATCGTGAGGAAAATAATACGCATAAGCTTGAAAATAATCGTGTTCTAAATATCAGCGGTTGGTCACTTTTCCGGCACATCCGGCGCTGCCTGTCCGTAAAAGACATAATCCACCCAGTTTTTCACCTCGAATTTCCCGACATCTACCGTGTTGTCACCATCCAACAGTTCCCCGATATTCGGAGGCAACTGGCAGTTCTCTATGATACCGATAACCTTGGGTGAATAGAATGGCTCGGAGAGTATCGTTTGGTTGGTGGTGATCACCTTCTTGGAAGCGCCGAGCACTTCCATCACCCGAATCGACAATCCCGTCTGCTTGGGGTGGTGGACATCAATGACTACTTTGGACTGACCGACCACAAGATTTGCTTGTTCTTTGGGGACGGGCTTGAAAGAGAGGTTTTCTTTGGGAAAATCCCTGTATCCCGGCAAATTCTTCAAGACCCCCGAATAATAAACCCATTTGTTGATATAGACTTTGATGAAATAGGAATATCCGTTTTGTTTCAGTATGGGTATCAACTTCCCCAACACATATAATCGCTGTGTATGTCCCGCGCCCACAAACGAAAAATCGTATTTCACATCCACATCACCGCCGAAATCCTGCTTTTTGAAGAACAGGGGGAAATATTCCATTCCATATATTCCACAATCCTTTTTGTCGAAACTGAACAAACGGTCGAACAACTTGAGTGCCCGTTCATCAAACCGGCTGACCGAAAGCGGATCCCATTGGTAGAGAACCATTCTTGCCTGAGGATTGCTGTTTTTCATCATCAGGATGGTGTCATAATCATAACCGTACCCTCTCACCACCACAATGAGGTCGAACTTCTGTCCATCGATTTTCCGCAGCTGCTCCCGGATGTATTTGTTCTGCCAGCCGTTAATGGAGAAGAACTTGCGATACACCCGCTTTGCTGTACTCTCGTCAAAATCAGGGATAAAGCGAACTGTGTCGCCTTTGGCTGTGAGAGTCTCGACTATTGTTTTGTGATAGCCGTAGGACAACGGCATGACAAGCAGGATGTTCATAGTTTGATTTTCTTATAAATAACCACGATAAGCCAAAACAAGATATAGATAACATCACCGTTTCCAATGCCCTGCCTATAGTAGAACACACCATTCATAGGAATCTGAAACAGCATGAAAATGACAAGCAAATCTATCACCGAACCTCCTTTAGAATAGGAATTCACGTAAAATCGTGTGATTAAAAAGAACAAAAAGGCAATCACAAAACAACCGATTTTACCATAGGATCGCATCCACTGCCCGACAAAGAAAGAGAAAACGTTGTATTCGTCTAATATTCCAAGAGCGACATAATCCTCCATATCCAATCCTGGAGTCCTAAGCCCTAACATTTTTCTGAAGCCAGGGAATATCGAACCTTTCCCAAGCCAATAATCCATGTCAAACGTGTTCGAGAAGTGAATGGACTGCTGTCCCATATAACCGACGAAAGAATACGCGGGTCCTTTCACAGATGAGCCAAACCGTGCGATAGAAATAGTAATGAACACAAGAATGAAAAAAGAGACGAGAAGGGTCACCACCCTTAACAATTTCTTTGTGGATTTGTTTCCGCGTATGTCACTTCTAAAGAAGAAAAACAACACAACAAAATTCATCACCCAGAACAAGACACCATCCCGACCCGCATAACACAATGTCAGTAAAGGATATGACAAGGTGGAAAATAACAAGACAACCCTATACTTTGGGAAGACATCATATTTAAGGAAACAGAAATAAAGGACGAGCGGGATGAAATAGAGTGTTGCAAAACCGGCAAAGAACGTATTCAGGATATTATGGGGAAGAATGAACGAATAGTCCAACCTGACAACCGACAAGTCCAATGTTGTTAACGTCAAGTATGCATAATAACCATAGAAGAGCACGGCGGGCACACCAATCGCGACAAAGACATCCGCCAACAGTTTCAATTGTTTTAACGAAGAGTCTGTTACAATCAGGCTCTGGTTGTTCATTTTAAACGAAGCAAAGAAAATCGGCAGAATCAGCAGAAGGTATAGGATAGACCAAGGGTTCAGGCTCCTGGTTGAGGATAGCAGCAGAAAAGATGTCGAAAAAAAGGATACCGCATAAATAAGATACAGAAAAGAGACAAACGCTTCCTTTCGCTTGAAGTAAAAAAGAAACGCAAACAATAAGCCGCAAATAAAAGCCATCTGTTTGGAATGTGTGGTTAAATACTCAATCAGCTCAAACTCCATTCTTTTCCAATTCTATAACATAACGCTACCGAGCACGGATTATCCGGTGCAAATGATAGCTCATGTATCTGAACAAAACCCAAAACGAGTATTTGCCGTGAAACAATTTAAAATTGGTGTAACGTAAGAGTTTCAAATAGTGGGCATGAGACTTGCTGCGCCCCGTTTTTTTGTTTGTATCTGTCGCACTGCCCTTTGTCCCGAATCTATATACGCTCATGGTATCACCAAGATACCAAAAGTCCCCTTGAGAGGAGGAATACAGAAGCATCATTATGTCACTGCCTGTTTGCGGACACTCCTTCCTCCAATATTCCAATAGGGATTCTGGGAGCTTCACTTGTCGTTGCAGAATTGATGCGGTGGGAACAAACCAGCCTGAGACAAACAACTTACGGGCAGTGTACTTTCTTGGGCTTGCCGGCAAATGGAATTTATCAATGAACCTTTCGTTATATAAAGAATATGTCTGCGCATTGTGGAAACAGAGACTGTATTTCGGATGTGTCTCCAAAAAATCCACCTGTTTTTGCAATTTGAGCGGGTGTGTCCAATAGTCATCACCCTCACAGAGGGCAAGGTATTTGGCATTGTCAATCCATTCGGCGTAAAACGTGCGTTTGGATTTCTTTTTATAATGGTTCTCCCGCAACAGCAGGATAACAAACGTGTGAAATTGGTTTTCTTTCAGGGGAGCGCAAATGACATGGGCATGGTCGGGGTCGCGTTCGTATGCGCCGTCGGCGTGAAAATCAAGGTTTGTTGACGCCCACTGGCGCAGCAACTCCTGTTCCCCATCTGTGGAGGCATCATCCACCACCACCGTAACCGCCGGGAAAGTAATGCGTTGCATGGCGAACCCTCGCAAAGCATCCTCAATATACGGCTTTTGATTATACGTCAGACACCGCGTGCAAACCATGTATTTATAATCGCTACTCATATATCTTTTATATGTATCTCAACATTCCGAATCAACCTGTCAATCATGGTTCACATATTTCACCACCTTGGCAGGCACTCCCACCGCTATCGCGTAATCGGGAATATCCTTTGTCACCACCGCCCCGGCTCCTATCCTGGCGTATTTGCCAATATGATGGCACGAAGACAAAATAATTGTCCGTGAGCCGACAACCACCCCCTCCTCTATGACCAGTTTTGTCGGTTTTATGACACTTCTTGGGATAGAGGGATCGGAATGATAGGCGTGTTCATGACTTTCTATAATCACACCATTCGTCAAACGTACATTGTCCTTAAGAACAACCTGCCCCGAATAATCAATAAACACATGCTTTGCGAGCAAGACATTGTCGCCTATGGAAATGGAACCATCCAAATAATGCTGACGGTTTATGATCACATCATTTTCCACCGTAAGGTTCTTCCCTGCATGGTACCGTTTTGTGTAGGCCGCGTTCCTTTTTTCCCTTAACGACTCCCTTTCATATTTGATGTCGCCATACTTTATGTAAAACTCCCGGTTTTCGTAGAAATCTTTCACCCACGCTTCCCGTTTCAGGTTGGTCTCACAATACTGTCGCCCTGTCTTTTCCCTTTGTTCCTTCCCCAACTCCCAAAACCTTTCTTTCATATATTGGTTGCTCCACATCCCGTATTTTCTATAGCAGCCGAAGATGTCGAAGAACAAGGAGAGCCTTTTCCGCCCTTCAAATGCCTCCCGGCTGATTTCTCCGGCGTGCTGCCATCCATATCTGGCCACTTGTCTGAGCCTTCGGATCTTACTCATTTCCCAATTGACGTGAATAACATTGAGACCATGTCATCCTTCAGGATTCGGGGCTGCCACCCCGTGTCTTTCATCAGTCGCGTGCAATCCATACCCGCACAGGCTGAAGAGCCATTGTCCGCAACATCGTATCGCACCTGATAGCCCAATTTCTCACCTATCATTTTGACACTCTCCGCATATTGGAGCAACGAGTATTGGGTGCCTGTGCCAAGATTATAGGTCGCTGCCCTTTTCTCCTTGTCTAAAGACGCAATGCTGACAACCCCCGTGGCCGCGTCACTTACATCAAGGAACGTCGCATATTGGTTCGGGGCCGTCACCGTGAACGGTTCTTTGTTCAAAGCCTTTTGGACAAAGAAATACAAAAACCGCTGGGGCATCATCAGGCTCGCCAGACGAACATTGGTGACATAGGGAATGGCCGACACCGAAAACAGTTTCTCCGTGGCATACTTGGCCATGCTGTACAGATCAACAGGAACAATGGGAGAATCTTCCTTCGACAACTCCCCGACAGGCAAACGTTTATACACCCCCTGCGAGGAAAGATTAATCACAGATTTCGCTTTCAACGTTTCCAGCCGTTTAATCAGCTTTTCGGTAAAATCAAACGCCTGGGCCAGCAACGTGGCGTCGTTGCTGCGTGCAAAAGCGCAGTTAATCACCGTGTCAATATCTTCAAAATCTCTTGAAAACAAGTCGTCAAGAGGATACAGTGACATTCTTGGATGCTCAGGCAACGGATTGACCTTGTCTTCAGGGCGTCCTCCGATGGCCGTCACCCAAAAACCGTCATTCCGAAGCAATTCGTTCACCACGGCCTGTCCCAAAAAGCCGGTGGCGCCGGTAACCAGTATCGTTCTCATAAATCAGCAAATAAAACCGTTAATATCCTCATACTCAACGCCAGGAAGAAGCAGTTCCCTGCCATCTTCCCCAAGTATATGGATTGTTTCGTTAATTTTCTGCATCGTTGAAAGCAGTTGCTCCGTTGTATCGACGGATCCAAGCACTCTGATGGAAATCTGCGCCAACAGGCCACGCATTTCCTCCGTGACCGTCTCGCCGGGAATGTGCGCGACCACCACATCTGCCACCTGCGGCATCGTTCTCACCGCCTCCAATCCCGTGATTTCTTTGATTGTGCCGGGAGCACACAAGCAGGAGACGTTGAAAGCCGGCGTTTCAAATTCCGGTTTCACTTTCGGAGCAATGTCTTCCTCCCCCATCTTACCCGTCAGGGAAAAGCAAATCATCATATCCAAAGGGTCATAACCGCAAACCCGATTCAAAATCTTATATTCAAGGGAACCCGTCGGGCGGAAGCCAAGATCATACAAATAACATGTGCCGTCCTCCACTTTGCACTGCATAAACATCATGCCGTCCTTGATTCCCAAATGGCGGAACATGTTCTTGCAGTTCTCCTCAACCTCGACCCTGTACTTTGAAAGGTAAATGGACGGGAAAGTATAACCCACCGGCAGCGGAATCACATCACTGCCTTGGTTCTGTTTGACATGGCGGTTTGCCAAAGCGGAGAGATAGTAGTTGCCGTTCTGGAAAGTCCAGAACACCGTGACCTCGCGGCCGGCCATATAGCGTTCAATCAACACCTTGCCGGTTTTAGAGGCATTTTTTGCCGTTTCCACCGCGTCAAGCAGCTGTTTTCTGTCATAGCATATCGTAATCCCTCTTGATCCGCTGTTATCCACCGGTTTCACCAAAACGGGATATTGGATTCGCTCATCATCAATATCATATTCAGGGATTGTAGGCACACCGAACTGCCGGCAAAGTGCCTTGTATTTATCCTTGGCGATAAGCGTTTCAAACTGCTCTTTTGTCCCGTAGCACGGCAAGCCCGTCTTTTCGCAAATCTCCGCATAATACGGAAGCAACATGTCATTAAAACCGACAAAGACGCCGTCAATCCGGTTTCCCTTCACATACTCCACCACGGCATCCACATCAATCACACTGAGATCAACCGCCTCATCCGCGATTTGCTTACCCGGCGAGTCTTCTATTTTGTTATAGTCGGCCACCAAGGTGTAGATTCCCATAGCCTGCGCTTTTTTCACAATCTCGCAAGAGAAGCGCATTCCGCCCAGTATCAGCAGCCGTTTCCCTTTAAGTTCTTGATACATCATTTGATAATGTCAATAATTCTGTTCATTTCCTGCATCCCATACCGTTGGTCAACAGGTATTGGTATCAACTTCTCCGCCAATTCATACTCCAACATTCCATTCTTCGTCCATTCCTTCACATTCGGCCAGTAGGTGGCCACAAAAACCTTGTTCGCAATCAGTTTCTGCCTTAACGAAGCATCTTCCGTCCAATACGGATAGACCATCGGAACCGCCTCGTCTTCCAAATCCCAATTAATTCGGTTTGAGTTTTTCAGCTGTTCGTCCAAAAGGGCAAAATTGTCTCTCCGCCTCTGTTTCGCACCAATATAATCCACTCCCGCCAAAAGCGCATCCGTAAGTCTGGACATACACTTTATTTCTTGGCCGCAAAGCGCGTCGTCGTTGTTGCGGAAATCCAAATAGCCATCCTCAGCCCCCAAGTCTATTCGTTTCAACAAATGCGACATCCGTTCAAACGAAAAATCCTGTTCCAAATCCCGCTCCAGCACTTGTGATGTATAGAGATAAGCGCCGTCCGGCACCCCGAAGAATTTCCGTGCGGAGTAAAATGTGTCTATTCCCGGTACAGGTTCTGCATAAAAAGCCTGGGCGTTATCCACAATCAACCGATTTCTGTATGCTTCAGCAAGACGTTTCACACAATTCTGCTTCAGTCCGAAATAATTGGTGTAAAGGAACGCTTCCCCTTCTTCCAACATCGGCAATTCCACAGGCTCCAGCACTTCATTGACGGGGTAAAAAGAATAGTCGATTCCCAATTTGATTATCGGTTCCAGCATAACTTCACAGGTGTAATAAGGAATATACACCTTTGTATATTGCCGGGCCCGCAAGACATACTCGAAACTGTTGCGGGCAGTATTGAGGCGTATAGCATCCTTGTGTTGATGTACGCCTTCACGGAGTTCCAATTCAAAATAGCCGCCGATGGGGGTCATTTACCGAGTGTCTAACAATAAAACAGTCTCGCCTCAAGCATTTATCTCATGAAAAGGGTCAAAAAACAGAACGTGTATAACCCCATACTTTCCAACAAGGAAATACACTCTTGCATTCCTTTGTCCTTCGCTTCTATCCGAATCTGTTCTTTTTTCAGTTTCAAGAGCAAAATGATATATTAACACATCATCGTCTATCCATTTCCCTGTTTTCACCTTCAATAAATCAAGAAGCTTGCCTTTGATTTTAGACTCGTTGAAATGTTCAGTGTAATCCAACGTGTCAATCACTTCATTCATGGATTTCGATGCATACTTTTTCATTTGACAGAAATATCCATGTATTTCATCTTGGGTGAATACCTGCATAAAACCATAATCTGTCGAAAGGTCAATCAAATCATAACTGACTATCATTTTCTGATTCATGGACAATTTTGCATCTTCAACAGAAATACCTTGCGACAAACTGGCAGGCTGGTGAATTTGGTTCAACAAGTCATCATTAATTTCAAAATCGGTAATATCCTGCACTATCTTTTGTCCTTTCTGTTGTTGTCGTAACGTGTTTTATAATACGAATACATGTCTTCGAGGCTAATGGTGTTCTCAGAGTTCTCAAATGGATCCAAATTCCCTCTGGCATTGCTCCATGGGGCTTCGCAATGAGTCATAAACACCAACTGGTCCTGATTTTTGGAACCATATATTCTGATTAGTTCATCAAGCGTCTTTTGCTGCAGTTCGGTAAGATCAAATTTTGCCTTATATGAATGAATGGCATCTGTCATCGTACCGTCCATAACAAAATCCTCCTTTTTAAACTGCATATATCTTCCAACTGACTTGAACCGCTGATACACAGAAGGGTAAACCGGACCGTTCACCCAAGCCTGCGGCTGTTCGTCAAAAAGCAGCTGTTTGTCAAAGAAAACCATCATCCATGCCTGAATGTAATAAAGTATCTTCTGCAATTTCAATGGGGTTACCGTCATCCCTTCCTTCAACAGCACCAAGCCGCAATAGGTCGCAACATCTATAATATCTTGCTTATTTAATTTTTCCATTGTTTTCATTTCAGGTTACAAAAATAGATATTCTTTCAATTCTGAAATTACGGTTTTTGTAATTTTATCATCAGCAAATTGTTAATATTATTCAAAGAACTCTCCATTTCCTCCTCCTTCTCAAACCGCAGCACCAACGTACCTATCGCGTCGTTGGCCCCCTCGAACGAGTTCACCGGGTCACCCTTTTCAACCCATAAGTCTTCCTCCACCACCTCAGCGGGCAAATCCTTCGAGATTTCAAGACACTCGAAAAGCCCCGCCTTGTCGGCATGGAGGATCACCTCCGCCCAATGGCCGTTGTAAGGTTTCTGTTCTATTTCCGGCACGGAATCACCCACTATGTAACGGGTCATGGCGGTAATCATATCCACACCCGTGGCATAGTGCAACATCTCGCACAGACGGTTGCCACCGCCGCGGGGGGTCAGCTCCATAATGTAGGGTTTCCCATTCGTCCCGATGCGGGTTTCAATGTTATAGACATTGGTCTTCATCCCCAACAAGGTGATGAGACGTTGTATTTCAGAGGTCAGATATTGTTCCTGCTCACTGGTGAATGTGGAGGGCCAGCTGTACGCCGCCGGGGTGTAGGGGTTGGTGGCGTTCACGTCGAAACGCTGGGCGTTGAAACTCACGAATTTCAACTTACCATCCACCGAGAAGCTGTCGGTGTCGGACGAGCAGCCCTGTTTCTCTATAAAGTCCTCCACGATAATGTGTCCCGACAAAGACTTGTCGAAGGCATGCTCCACTGCCGCCCGCCACTGACTCCTGTCATCCACGCGTGTCACACCCTTGGATCCTGCAGAATCGGTAGGCTTTACTATCACCGGGAATTCAAACGCGCCACAGTCATCCAAGGCATCTTCCATCCGCGAATACCCTTTCGCCTTCGGCACATTGAAACCGTGTTCCGCAAGAAAAGCGCGGAACCGGTCTTTGTTCTGCAAGATGCAGACAGACTCGTATGGTCCGAACGAGGGCAGCCCCATCTTTTCCTGCACATACGCCGCACTCACCACGCCGGGATCCACACCGAAAGACATGATGCCGTCAATCTGTTTCTCCTGCGCCGCTTTCAAGACCGCCTCCTGATCTATAATACTAACGTTGACGTACTCGTCGCTGTATTTGTGGGCGATGTTGTCTGGCAGATAATCGGCGGTGATGACACAATAGCCCTGCTCGTGCGCCGCCTTGATGACGGGCAACAGATAACGGATACCGCCGAGAAGCATGAGTCTCTTTTGCATGATTATCGCACAATAAGTTCCAAAATTCTGTTCACGTCCTCGTCGCTTAGCACGTGGTGCATCGGCAGGCAAATCACTTCGTTGGCAATTCTTGTCGCAACAGGCAGGTTTTCGGTCCCTGCCGAGGGCAAGCCACGATAGGTGCTGAAAGTGCTGATGAGCGGGTAGAAATAGCGGCGGCCCAAAACGCCCTGATCCTTCATCTTGAAATAGAGTTCGTCACGGGTCATTCCGTATTCTTCCGCCTTGATGAAGATAGGGAAATAGCTGTAATTGTGCCGCACACCCGGCATGTCGTCGAAGAAGCGGACACCTTTCACGTTCCGCAACGCGGCACGGTACTTGACGGCCACTTGATGGCGTTTTTCAATCGCCACATCCACCTGTCTGAGGTTCAGCAGACCATACGCGGAACGCACCTCATCCATCTTGCTATTGATGCCCGGGGCCACAACTTCGGTTTCGCCCGCGAAACCGAAGTTTTTGAGATAGTCAATACGCTTCTTCATCTGTTCGTCATGCATCACCAAAGCGCCTCCTTCCAAGGTGTTATAGACTTTGGTCGCATGGAAACTTAAAGTGGCCATATCGCCTTGCTCGAGGACAGATTTCCCGTTCACCTCCACTCCAAACGCATGGGCGGCATCGTAAATCACTTTCAAGCCATACTTGTCAGCGATGTCCTGGATGCGTTCCATATCGCACGGCTTGCCATAACAATGTACTGGCATGATGGCAGTTGTGTGCGGAGTGATAGCGGCTTCAATTCGGTCCGGATCGATACCGCAAGTGCTTTCCTCTATATCCACGAACACCGGTTTGCAACCGTTCCACCAAATAGAATGGGTGGTGGCCACGAAACTGTATGGTGTAGTGATGACTTCGCCCGTGATGCGCAGTGCCTGCAATGCCGTGAGCAACGGCAACGTTCCGTTGGTGAAAAGGCTGATGTACGGCACTTTAAGGTATTCACACAAGGCTTTCTCCAACTGTTTGTGGAACTGTCCATTGTTAGTAATCCACTTGCTGTCCCATATTTCCTTGAGCATCAGCTCGAACTCCGCCCTGTCCGGCAGCAAGGGGGAAGTGACGGTAATAGTGTTCTTATACATTTCAGCTATTGGCGTTTGGCTATCAGCTTTTAGCGTTCAGCTATCAGCTTTTAGCGTTTTACTAATATTTGCAAAGTTATAGAATCGCTTCCTTGATACTCTCCACGATATACGCCAAATCTTCGTCCGTAACCATGGGACCGCTGGGCAGGCACATGCCCACCTTGAAAAGCGACTCGGAGACGCCGTTCACGTATGCGGGTGCATTCTTGTAAACCGGCTGTTTGTGCATCGGCTTCCAGAGCGGACGGGCTTCAATGCCTCTTTGGTCGAGCCACACACGCATAGCTTCCACGTTGGCGTTGGGTTCGCAGTCCGTATGCAGGCTACCGCCGCCGTGAACCACGCCGGCCGCACCACCCACCGCGCCTTGCACGGCAGTTCCGTAGGCCAACTCTTGCCCTTTCACCTTCAATTGTTCATCCAGCACAATGGTACAGAGCCAGAAGTTTGAATCATAGCGGTCATCAGGATTGCCGTGAACCGTGATACCAGGAATGTCCGCGAAAGCTTTCTCGTAATATTGCTGAACATGCTTGTGGTGGGCAATATGGTCGTTGACCACAGTCATCTGTCCACGACCGATGCCTGCGCAGATGTTGCTCATGCGGTAGTTGTAGCCGATAGCCTCATGCTGGTAATAAGGATACGCCTCGCGGGCCTGTGTGGCCAACCACATGATTTTCTTCCATGCCTGCTCATCGGGGCAAACCAGTGCGCCGCCACCCGAGGTGGTGATCATCTTGTTCCCATTGAAGCTCTGCACGCCATATACACCGAAGGTTCCCAGAACCTGCCCTTTCCAACGGCTACCGAAGCCCTCGGCAGCATCCTCAATGACGGGGATTTCATAGCGGTTGGCAATCTCCATGATGCGCTCGATGTCGTAAGGCATGCCATAAAGTGCAACCGGCACAATGGCCTTGGGCTTCTTTCCCGTCTTGGCAATCCTGTCCTTAATGGCTTCTTCCATCAATTCGGGGTCAATGTTCCAAGAACCTTTCTCGGAGTCCACAAATATTGGGGTTGCGCCGAGATAGGTGATGGGGTGCGAAGAAGCGCAGAAAGTGAACGACTGCACAAGCACCTCATCGCCGGGGCCAACCCCACAGGCTATCAGCGACAAGTGTACCGCAGCAGTGCCGGAGCAAAGGGCAACGACACGCTTCTGCAACGGGGGCTGTTGTAAAGACGTGCCTTCTTCTATACCGTTGCAAAAATCCTCAAGGTCTTTCTCGAAACCATTGACATTCGGGCCGAGCGGCACCACCCAATTGGTGTCGAAAGCCTCTTTGATATACTTCTGTTCAATGCCCGCGTCGCTCATGTGCGCAAGGCAGAGGTAAATTCGTTTGTTTGGCATTGGTTAATAATTTAATATTAGTCGATAAATGTTTTGTACAATTCTCTAATCACTTCTTTTTTCAGTCCACTGCTCGCGTAAGTTTTCGATTTGCATCCGCTACAAATAATCACAAATCCATATTTCCTTTTAGGATGAAAAAGCATGGCGCTGTGAATGCCATGATTCGCCCCTGTCATTCCAACAAGATCTTCTCCAGGAATGACGTTCTTGAAATGGACCAACGACAAACCGTGACTGCTTTTGTATTGTCGGCGCTGCATTTCTCTTTCACTTGCTTTTGTCAATACCCGACACGACCCGTATTTACCCTCATTGATATGCATGATCATGTATTCAGCCAAATCAACGGCAGAGATTTTGAGTCCGCCTGCCGGATTGAGTATCGGGGTGCTGTATCCGAGTCTGTATTGGGCCAATTTCAAAGTATCGGTGGCGTAGGCTCTTTCCTGCACCACAAACCTGTCGTTCTTGGCACTGTAACGGCACGGCCACACGAATTTCGCACTGTCTAACTGGGTAACATCATAGCCACCGTGAAGATTCATCGGGCCAAGTATGTTTTTCTGCACGTATGCATCAAACCTCAACCCCGTCACCTTTTCCACGACAGCTCCTAAGATGACATAACCTAAATTGCTGTAATCCATCTTTGCACCAGGCTGATAATCGTTGAAAAAGTCGCGCACGTCGCCTGTTTTTTCCGGATTGATTTTGTCAAAGTCGTCATAGTCTGCGTTTTTTTTCAGACTTGAACGATGAGCCAGCAACATCCTGACAGTAATCGGAGTATCAGGGAAATTAGGGTTTCTGAGACTGAAACCAAGATGTTTGTTCACATCGTCATCCAACGACAATTTCCCTTTTTCCACCAGTTGCATGATGGCAGTTCCCACAAAGGTCTTTGACACAGAGGCAATATAGAACAGGTCGTCTTTTCGGATTGGCGTTCCCTTTGTCGGATCGGCAGGGTCGGGATTATACCCGAACGTTTCGGAATACACCACCCTACCCTCTTTCACCACCACGACAGCAAGGCCGATGTTGCCATACTCGTTCCTGAGGCTGTCTATCTTGTCATGGACAGAGTTGTGCGGTTTTGAAGACTGGCATCTAACAGCAACAAAAGCAACAGCCAGCAGCAGAATCGACAGAAACAGTCGTTTGAACATTCCGGGAAACGCCAAATTAGACCTACCTGGCCAACAGCACACCTCCGTCAATCACAAGAGTCGTTCCTGTTGTCCATGACGAGGCATCGGACAGCAAATATATGATTCCCCTTGCGATTTCCACAGGTTTCCCCCAGCGTCCAAGAGGGAATTTCTTCTTGTTCTCTTCTATTTCGTCCGAAGAGACAGCCCCTTGGCGGAGAATATCAGTCTCGATCATACCGGGATTCACGCTGTTGCAACGAATTTTCTTGACAGCCAAGTCAAGAGCAAGGTTTTTCATGAACCCGTTAATTGCCCCTTTTGAAGCGGAATACATACTATTTGCAGGGGAAACCGAGAACACCCCGGCCAAGGCAGAGGTGAACACGATGGAACCGCCCGCAACAATCTTTTTCTTCTTCAACAATTTCTGCGTCAAGAAAATCGGAGCAAACGTGTTGATGCCGAAAATCTTATTGACATCCTCGCGATTGATGAAATTGGGAGGGAGCAATTTGTTGATGCCTGCATTGTTGACCAGTCCGTTCAACGCCGGAACCTGAGACACCAAGGAGTCCAAAGCGGCATCATCGGTCAAGTCACAGACGAAATGCTGATGATTGAGTTCCTGATTGGCCAACATGTCTTGCGTCTCCTTGACGCTGTCGGGATTGATGTCCACGAGAACCATAGTCGCCCCTAATTTGGAACACTCTATGGAAGTGGCACGTCCGATACCCGACCCCGCACCGGTGACCAAAACCGTTTTACCTTCAAGACTATAAGGATTTTCTATCGTCATTGTTATAATTCTACTAAATCTGAAATTACGATTTCCTTTGTTTCAAAAGCCACCGTACCCCAAGAAAGCCCCACGCCGAAACCACATCCGATGAATTTGGTCGGCTTATGTTCAATCTTCCCTTTCAGCTGGGTAGCAATAGTGATAGGTATAGAGGCCGAGGAAGTATTGCCGAAATACGGCAGCGAGAGCGGCATCTTTTCGGTACTCACTTTGAGTTTCTTCATAATCATATTGAGCATGATTACATTGCCCTGATGAAACACGAAATAATCGGCGTCGTTGTAGTCGAAGCCATAATGCTGCGCAAGTCCTTTGATGGACTTAGGTGGTACCGTAATGGCAAAGGAGAAAACATCCATTCCATCCATCCGGGGAGTCAAGCGATTGATCATTTTCCCGTCAACATTCTCCAAATCGAAGGATTGCAGAGTAGTCATGTTTCTCGCGCCGCCATCCGGAATGATAATGGATTTGTAGCCATCACCGTCTGTCCCAATGTGGAATTTGAAGCCGGGAGCCCCTTCTTCAAATTCGAGGGCTGTGGCCGTGCCGGAAAAGCCCATCAGCGTGTCCAATTCATATTCAGCCCTTCTCTTGGCGTCGCCAGCCAAGAGAAGAGCTTTTTTCACAGTACCGGCGCTCATCAAACCGCAAATGGTGGAAAGTCCATAGACCCAGCCAGAGCATCCCAATGCTATGTCTTCCGCATAACACTCCTTGCTCAAGCCGAGTCTGGATTGGAGGATACAAGCCGTGGCTGGAAGGATGTAGTCCGCATTCTGCGAGACAAACACCAATATCCCGATTTCCGACTTTTCCCAACCCAAGTCCGCAATGAGTCTTTCTGCGGCCGCACAACAGAGATCGGAAGTCGTGAAATCGTTTGAGTAACGTCTTTCACGAATGCCCGTTGTCTCTATAAATGCAGCGGCATCATAGTCATCCGACAACTTCAGGTCCTCACTTTTTACGATATTCTTGGGAACACCGGCCGCGATTCCGGATATTTTCAAGTTTTTGAACTCAAAATATGCCATTATGCCTTGCTAACAATTACGTTATACAAATCCTCTACCGTAACGGCAGACCGCATTTCATCTCCTTTGACCACCACGTCGAACTCCTCGTCAATCATGGCGATTACGGAAAGACCAATAAGTGACGACCATTCGTCCAAATCATGGAAAGCCGTTGTCGGAGTGATTTCACTCGGATCGGTGTCGTCAAACTGTTCAGCAAAAAGGGCTGTAAATTCATCCAGTGTCTTCATAACTAATTATTTTTTAAAGTGATTCAACATATTCATACAATTCCTTAACGGTATTACGGGCACGCAAATCGGCGCCAGTCAGGAGATGACCATATTCGTCATCAATCATGGAGATGACGGAAAGGGAGGCCAAAGAGCCCCATTCTTCAAGTTCCTTGTAACGGGTTTCTGCGGTAATGGTACCGGCTGGCGTTTCTGTCATTTCGTCAGCAAACTTTTCAACAAATTCTTCTAATGTCATAACAACTAAAATTAATGGTTAAACAAAAGGGGACCTCCTACTTTATCGTTTTGCGCCACACCCTCCAATTCTGCGAGGTCCATATAACAAAATCCGAAAATATGACGCTGTAAATAATCCGTTAATTCAGTCTTCAACCTGCTTTTCACCAACCACCGACAACATGTAGGTTAAAAATCTTGAGTGATTAGTGAAGAGTGATTTGTGATTTGTATCCTGTCAATAAGTTTAAGTTTAAGTCTAAGTTTAAGTCTAAGTTAAAGTCTATGTCTAAGTCTATGTCTAAGTCTATGTCTAAGTCTATGCCAAGAAGAATCAAGCATTCCCTTCGGGCAACTGTTTGTAATTCTTTACTTTTCCGACGTAAGTTTCAATATCAAGCAAAGACTGTTGGTGCAACGAAGGATACATGCGGCGGACTATTTTCTCCAAAGTGTCATCGGTACCCACCTCATAAAACTCGGTTGCCCCGTCTTTCACCATGTTGTGCGTCATGTCAGTCCAAAGCACAGGATGGGTGATATGCTGGATAAGGTTCTGCTTTATTTCCTCGGGGTCGGTATGAGGAAGGGCGTCCACACACTGATAGACAGGACATTGCGCCTCATGAAACGTGGTCTTGCGGATAATGTCGCCCAACTCTTCACGGGCTTCATCCATATAAGGCGTATGGAAGCTGCCGCTGATAGGCAACGCAACCGCTTTCTTGGCGCCTTCTTTCATGAACGCTTTGCACGCCATTCGAACACCTTTGCGCGAACCGGAGATGACCACCTGACCCGGGCCGTTGTAATTGGCGAAATAGATGGGCTCTCCCGACTCGTCCCAAATCTCCTTGATTCTACGGGCAACGTACTCGTCGCTGAGACCTATCACGGCACCCATTCCCGTCTGAACCTTGTCGCAGGCCTTCTGGCCGATGACGGCGCGATTGAGGACGAGGTTCAGGCCATCCTCAAACTCCAGCACCCCGTTGACGACAAGCGCGGCGAACTCGCCCAAAGAGTGGCCCGCAACCATGTCGGGTTTGAACTCTTCCTGTGTCAACGCAAGAACAACTTCGTAAAGGAACACCGAAGGCTGCGTGTTGATGGTTTGCATCAACTCCAACTCGGTGCCCTTGAACATCACATCCGTGATGCGACGGCCCAGATAGTCGTTGGCTCGCTCAAACAGCTCCTTCGCTTTGGGAAACTGTTCGTAGAGGTCGCCTCCCATGCCCTCTTTCTGGCAACCTTGGCCAGGGAAAATGAATGCTTTCATTTTTTTGATCTAATTGTTGTTATGGGTTTTGTCAAAAAGCTGAGAACAGGTATCTTGCTTAACCAGTACATGGCAACCATGCTGACAGCTGTATAGATGAACAAGAACAAGGTTGATGTCGGTGCATTAAAATTAATGACACACCAATACATTATCCAAATAAAATAAGGATGATACAACAAATAAAACATTGTATTTTTTCCCTGCTCTGCAAAAAACTTACAATCAGGAATCAGATTTATGACACATATCGTAAGCGGTAACATCCACAAGTAACTGACAACCCTCAACCCGAACATCACCTTCCAATCTGTCAAGCCATGGAAATAATTGAGGTGAGCCGAACACATCGAGTCTGGGAAATTGGGAATAAGAAGGACAATTATAAAATAGGCCAAAACAACGGCACCACATACCCATTTATTCAGTCCTCTGATTTTTTTCCACAAATCATATTTGTGGAAAAAATAACCCAGCAGGAAATATGGGAAAAGGGCAAATGTTCTTTGAAATGAAAATTCACCATTTAACGGAACAAATCCTGCCAACAAGGAAAAGCCCAAAGCAATTGGAATTGCGATTTTATAATTCTCCCGAATCTTTTTGGGACAATAGCGCATGATTATTCTCCAAAAACAGAGGGAAAGTATATACCACATTGCTCTTCTTGGAAGATATAAATGTGACACCCTATACCAAAGCCCTTCCAGCGAAAAATCAAATGGGTCAAGCCACCCCCATGAGAAATAGATAATCTGGAATATCAGGATGACCAGCATCAATTCAAGAATGCCGCGCCAAAACTTCCGTGGTTCCGAATCCTTATAAAAATATCCGGACATTATGATAAATGCCGGCATGTGGAAAGAAAGTAAAAAAGAAAACAGATGGGCGTTAAGCCCGTGCATATTCAGCTGGAATGTATGTCCAAGAACAACTAAAGCAATAACCACAAACTTGATGGAGTCAAAAGATGTGTCTCTTGTTTTTGTAAGAGCAGATTCCATAAAATCTTACAATTTATTGGTTTATCGGACGATAAATTTTAGTTTTGGAAAGGTCGCAGGCGATACTGCCCCATGACAGGCCGATGCCGTAGGCCGACAAGATCACCTTGTGCCATGTGGAAGTGTCGATTCCTTCCGCACGGTATGGCCAGTCCGTCAGAACCAACGGCACCGTGGTCGGACTGGTATTGCCATAATTCATGATGTCGAAAGGTGCCCGTTCGGGATGAGCCAGTTTCAGTTTCTTGCTCATGAAATCGATGGTCACCTTGGTGGCCTGGTGCAGCCCGAAGAAATCGACATCATCCTTATCCCAGCCAACCAAAGCCAGCACCTCTTTGATGCTCTTCGGCCCCACCGAGATAATGAATGCGAACACATCGTCGCCTTGCATTTCTTTACCCGTCAGCCTGAAATCAATGTTCATGCTGTCAGGCCAATATCTGAAACCACGTTTGGGACACAATACGGTTTCATAGTCATAGCCGTTCGACATTATGTGAAATCCCAAAGTTCCCGTTCCCTTCTCCACCAGTGTCGCTGAACCTCCGTCTCCAAACACCATGTAGGATGATTTTCTGTCTTTCTCGACAGTTTTCGAATTGGTGTTTCCAGCCAAAACAAGGACTTTGTTGCACGCCCCGGAACCAATCAGCGTGGCAGCCTGGAATATTCCATAGATATAACCGCTACAGCCGTAGTTGATGTCAAAACAGACACATTCTTTCGGCAGCCCCAGCCTGCCTTGCAAAACGCAGGAGGTCGCCGGACCGTGGAAGTCCGGGTGTTCGGACACAAAAACCAGTCCGTCAATAGTGGAACGGTCGATCTGCTCCGTATTGAGAATCAGCTCTGCAGCCTCAAAACACAAATCCGAGGCCGTCTGCCCGACTTCTGCTACGCGAACCCTTTCGATACCCGCCATTCTGATGGCATCCTCCACTTCTTTTGCTCCGAACTTGTCTTTCAACGAAGACATCTCCAAAACCCCTTTGGGAAGGCATGTCGCAATGCTTTTAATATCAATGTTATTGATGATGGTTTTCATATTTTATAATTTTAACAAATCAAATTAAAGACTGGCCTCCATCGACAATCATATCCGTTCCTGTAACCCAACGCGCTGCATCCGAAAGGAGATATACGGCTGCGTATGCGATGTCGTCAGGATGTCCAAAACCAAACGGAATACGTTCCTCCTCCTTTTTCTGATCCTCAATGGAAAACACCCCTTCTCGAAGACCCGTAATCCTTTTCACGATACCGGGATGGATTGTGTTAACTCTGATTTTCTGGGAACTCAACTCCAAAGCGGCGACTTTCGAGAAGGAGTCCAACGCCCCTTTTGTGGCTGAATACAAAGCATTGCCTTTGTATGGACGGAACGCCGCAACAGATGAGACAAAAAGAATCGAACTGTTTGCGGAGACTTTCTTCCTCTTCAGCAACTGCTGAACAAACAGGATGTTGCAAAACGTGTTCGTGTTGAACATGTGATGCAACTTTTCGTTTGTAATATGCCGCAACACCGTTGTGTCAAAAATTCCTGCACACAACACCACACCGTCCAAATTTGGCAGCTTTTCAACCAAAGCGGGAATCTCCTGATGATTCTCCACATCGAAAACCAACTGCTGGTGGTCTGTCGGGGCAAGGCTGTCGAATGTTTCTTTCAGGCGTTCCTCGTTTCTTCCTGAAATGATGAGCCGTGCTCCCATTTCCGAGCACCTGAGTGCAATCTGCCTGCCGATATGGGAAGAAGCTCCCGTGACCAAAATGGTCTTTCCTTCTAATGAGTAGGGATTATTCATGATTTTCCTTTTTGCTTTTCAGAAGTTTGACAAAACGTCTCAAGACCGCCTCCACCTCATATTCACCTTTGTTTTTGTGTTCAAAATACTCTTCACGAAGAAGGGAACCTATAGACATGTCATAGTAGCGGCCATTCTTATAGGCGGCCTGTCTCATAACCCCTTCACGTGTTGAAAACATCACCTCGCCCATGACATGGGTGGTTTCGTGTCCTATCAGGGAATGCCCCCAAACACGGTTCAAGTTCAAGCTTTCAAACGCATATCCGTAAATATACAAGTATGACTCAATCCATGCCAACCCGTCGCGGTAGTTCGGGTCACCTATGACAATCCCGCTGAAGTTGGCGCTACTGTTGATGTAATGGATATCGGTCAAGCACATGTACCCTATCATCTTGCCTGTATCTTTGGCACAAATGGCCCACCACACTTGATAGGGATTATGACGCATTCTTGCCTTAACCCAATCCAGAGCCTCTTCCCGGCACATCCGACGGTTCAACCCTGTGCTTAGTTTTCTCAGCTCGTCATCGTTTTTCCATTGGTAAATATTCTCTGCATCTTCTTCTTCAAATGCACGAAAAAAAACGGTTCTTTCCATTATTATTGTTTTATATTCAACTAAACTGTTACTACAAAGTGAAACATTTGACCACGTGCTTATTTCAAGCGCCTATTCTGTATAATTATTGATAACCTGCACGATTGCATCCATGTCGTCCTCATCATACCTTTGGTCGCAAATAAGCGAAAGCACATGCGAATAGATAAACAAGCCCTTTTCACTTATCGACTGGGACGCTTGCGGTGGTATCGGCCAATGGACAGGGCAATAGATGTCCTTCCCTGCCAATTCCTTCTGCAGTTTACTGCGGTCACCCTTTACGTAAACAGGATAATACAAGGGTGTGGATTCAGCTGTGAAATCCACCCCGCAGGTTTCCACCCATTTGTTCTTTATGTTCTGATGAAGAATAGCGGCATTCTCACGCCTTCTTCTAACAATCTGGCCGAAATCAGTCTGGGCAAGGACGGATTTAGCCATTGCACTCATGCGATACACCGTGGTGTCTTCCTGCAACATGTCTTTGGCATTCACATAGTGTTGACGGAAAGCTTCCTTATCCGATGGATCGAACGTGGAAAAATACTTTTCTTTCAACTCCGATGCCTTGACGAACTCTGACACTATCCCGTCCGACTCTTCCCCATTCATGCCAAAACCCAGCGTATGTTTGTTGCTCAACAGCACTCCTCCGTCGGGTATTTCAAGCCATTTTCTTAAAGATGCCACCGAATAATCAGCCTCTGTGGTGTTGAAATCACACAACCAAGAGTGGGTGATATCCTCAACAATCAAAATCCCCTTTTGCTGAATTGAGTGATATGCCTGCCCGATAGACTTTAATGTGTCAAAACCATAATACGACTGGAAATACACCATTTGCGGTGAATGTTTTTCAATCAGGTCGAACAGAATTTCCGCATTCACCGAAAAATCTTTATTCACTGGATAATAACAGCACGTCACCCCCACTTCCTCCATAGGTGAAATCACGGAGCTACAGGTATATTCAGGCAACAAGGCGACTTTAACCTGAGGAAGATTGCTCAGAAGAAGCTTGATTGCGCCGCGACCTGAAGAGGTCATCTGGCAATGATTCCATTTCCCAAGCCCATAGATGCCACCGACAAGAGACTTTATCGTCTCCCGTTGGTTATTTGTCATCCAAAAATTACTGCCAATCTCTTTTTTTCTCATATCAATCAACAATTGCGCTAATGTAACTTTCTATATCATTCACATAATGCTGCTGCGTGTCAAAATCGTGAAAGTCGAACACAAGCCTGGAAATGGCATCTCCCGCGTTCGTGCCTTTCACAACATTGTCTCCCGACTTCTTGAGGTCTGTCCTCTCAATCAAGTATGCTTCCAACTCAGGTTGGATTTCAATTCGCGACAGGACCCCATTGTTTCTTCCAAACACAACATATTGTGTAATGTATCTTATCGCTTCCTTTGAATTTAATGCTTCCTTGAGGTAGGATTTGTCTCCAACCGCTGTCGTAACCAACAGTTTGTCATAGTCTATGCCTGAATGCAATTCTATCAGATGTGGTATGTTGTTCCCTCCCTGTCGTGCATTGATTTCAATCACAAACAATTCCCCTGTTTTGGTGAAATACATCTCCGCATTATATTGTCCATGCGTGATACCTGCCTGGGAAAAAATCCTCTTGAGGCAATCTTTCACAATATTGAAATCCTTGTCCGTGATAACAATGGGGAACGACTCCATCATCGGCAACATGGTCGCGTGGCGACTGCGATAGCAGGTGAAGAATCCATTCCATAGGAAATCGTCATCGCAAACGAACACATCACCGTCAATCACTGTCAGCAACGACATTTCCACAAATTCCTCCACGCTCACCCTGTCATTGACAGAAAAGCGCAAACAATCTTCAAAGGCCTTTCTTTGGTTCTCGGTATCCGTTGGGGAATCAACCCTCGTTGTCCCTCTTGTTCCACTTGATTCGCAAGGCTTAATAATGATGGGAAATGTCAGGTTGCCGATCTGATTCTGGAATTCCTCCCACGAAGCGCACTCAAAATTGCGTGGAGCATAGACACCTGCATCTCTTTGCAACTGACGGAACGCGGTCTTCGACACTAATTGTTCAACACCACGGACACTATTGCCCGGAAGTCCTAAATTTTCAGCCACGTATGCAACTATCAGCATTGCGGCTTCAGAATTGGATATGACACCGTCAACAGCCTCGCTCTTTGCAATAGCAAGCACCTGCTCTTTGTCCATATAATTCTGGACATAAAATTTGTCGCATGCCGTGCGGGCCGCACAATCCTCGGACCAGTTGCAAACCACTGTATAGATACCGGCCTTTTTGGCGGCCTCCACAAGTCTCAACTGGTAGGGACTACCTCCCAGAATAAACAGTTTCTTCTTAGCGCACATCACAGTCACACTTTTGCAAACACATCCTCACTTTCAAGAATGATGGGTTCCACATCAACATCCCGCAGGAAAATGTAAGGCTTCTCATAGTGGAAGAACGGGGCGCGTTCCACTCGGTCCGCATTGCCGTCTTCCATAATACGGATAGTGTCTTCAATGAGATCGAAACCCACACGAGCCATCACACCCGTGTATGCCATGTGCCGGATATTCACCTCGGTCACCTTCATGTTGCCGTTTTTGTCCTCTTTCAGGTCGAACGACAAGATGCCGTGTGCGGGCTCACCGAGTTTCTTCTCTAAATACTTGATGCATCGGTCGCAGAACGCATTGATGCCATCCTCGTTCAGGAAACGTGCAAAAGCCGTGTTGCCAGTCACATGCGAGGGGGCGATGTTCGCCATCACATATTCAACACACTCCAAAGCGGCGCCTTTCACATACTCTCCGTCATAATAGAGCATCTCGTTGGCTAAATGCCGCCCTGTCAGGAACTCGCTTACTGTGAATTCGGGAATGCGACTATTGATGAACAGCCAGCTTTTGTAGCTGCTCAAATCCTCTAATTTCAGAGAGCCAAGGCCGCCCGTCCCCTCTGTAGCACGTATCCAGCATGGGAACCCAATCTCCTTTTCCACATCCTCGTAGCGTGGATTTTCCTGTGTCACTCTGATGGTTTTCGGTATGAAATCCGTATCCTTAAGCAAATCGGCCATAATACTTTTGTCTTTCAGTGACACCGAAAGCTTTTTCGAGCCCATGAACACAGGACAAGGATAGCGACCATTCTTCTCGTAGTAATCGCCCCATTCCACAATCTCGCTTTCCGGCTGCACAAAGGCATAGTCAATATGTTTCTCCGCCACCAGTTTTTCGATAAACGGGAAATAACTATCTTCCGTGCAACGGGGACACACGTAGTGCTCGTCAATCAGTCCTTTCATAAAGAAGCCCATCGCCTTTTTATTCACGTCAACACCTATCAGCTGGTAATCAGGATGATTCTTGCGAATAATACCGGCTATAGACCGGGGTGTAAGGCCCCCGATACCTGTAATTAATATTCTTTTCATAATATGTATTTCAAAAAATACAATTCACAAATGAATTTTATTGTCTCTATATTTCAACTGGCGTTTCAAGAGGGCTTATTACTCTTGAAGAGCCGGTATGGCATTGATTTTTCCCGCGCGGCATCAATCAAGTCCTGCCGACCTTCGGCAGCCCACTGTTCCTCACGGAACATATAAAAACCGTAATGACCCGATTCTTCCACTCCGACACCCTCCCGTTTGACAACTTTATACGCCGTCAAGAACAGGATTTTCAAATCTAACCAAAATGACACATTCTTGACATATTCTATGTCATACGCGAGTTTTTCCGGCCAAGTGATGGAAGTCCGTCCATTGACCTGAGCAAGCCCCGTTATGCCAGGACGGACATCGTGGCGATGCATCTCTTCTTCATTGTAGTAAGGCAGATAACTCGCCGCCAACGGACGCGGACCCACAAACGACATATCACCCTTCAGAACATTGAACAGCTGCGGCAACTCATCAATGGAAGTGGAACGTACAAACTTGCCTATTTTTGTCAATCTCTGATCATCAGGAAGCAGCACGCCTTTCTCATTGCGCTCGTCAGTCATCGACTTGAATTTCATGAACTTGAAAAGTTTCCCGTCTTTACCTGGCCTCAACGGGGTGAAAAACACGCCAGAACCTTTGTTCGCGAAATGCAAGCACACAATTACAACGATTAACAGGGGGGACAAAATCAACAAGGCCAACAACGAACCCAATATGTCAAAAAGTCTTTTAAAAAAATGTTTGTACATAATATTTTACGGATAAAGTTTTTTATCAAAGTTTGCGAACCTCAGGCTTATTGCCCCAATCAATTTGACTATCTGCTTGCCCTATTCCAATGAATTCCATATCATCCACCAGTCGGACCATCTTGTCAAAAGCTCCTTTTTTCCCAATGTTTGACTTGAAATATCTAACATACCGGGCTTTAATAGTTCCAGGTTCTTTAAAATACGTTTCATACGTCTTTCGTCTAAGCACAGTTCCCGTTTCCGGTGTCAGGTCTCTTATGTGAAAGTAGCAGATATTGTATTTGCTTTGCTTCATCCATTTTTCCACCAAAGACAACGGGAAGAACCTGAAATACCCACCTCCGGAATAACCCACTTCTTTCCCGAGCAATTTTGTTATACTGATCGGGAACTCCTTGATTTTAATGCCTCCGCAATCAACAATCACAGGGGAATCGCATCCGAAATTGGGGAATCCGCCTATATCTCTTGCTGCCGGGAAGACCGACGAGTCTATTTCAATGCCATTTTCAGCAAGCACTTCAAATGCCCATTTGTTGCTTTCACCAATGGAAAAAGCCGGAGCCCTGTAACTCACCACTTTTTCCCCTATGCACTGTTGTAGGCAATCCATTGCTTGACGGGTATCATTCCGGAACTCTTCCTTTGTCATCTTGTTCAGCCAAGTATGCGTATTGGAATGGCAACCAATCTCATGGCCTTGTGCATGAATTTTCCTCACCACTTCAGGATAAAGTTCCCCCATACCACCAACACAGAAAAACGTTGCCTTGACACGACGCCTTTCCAGCATTTCAAGAATCTTATCCAAATAGTAATCGTATTCAGGATACTTGTCCTTACGGTCGGCGTGTGTCTTTTCAACGTACCACTCCTCTATGTCAAAAGTTAAAATATTCATACTCTATGTTCTCAAAAAACAACATCTTAGAATAACCTGCAAACAGACACATATTATTTCCTAAGACCTCCTCCAAATTTCAGATGCACCGTCTTTCTGTCCGGAAAATCTTTGAATTGCAATACGCTGTATTTACGACGGTCTGTTTTCACTTTCGAGACATGTTTCATGATTTCATCCAACTCCTCTTTACTGAACATGGGACCTACAGCCTGTTGCAAACCTACACCCGGTCTTGGATTGAACTCTATCAATATCGGCCGACCGTCAGGTGACAAAGCGAAATCCCAACCAATAATATCCAATTGGGGCAGCCGTCCGTGCAATTCCAAAGCGACCGCCTTTATCGTTTCCCAACAAGGAATCTCGTTCGGCATGTTTTCCGGAATGAGCGGCACATTCATTATGAAATAACTGTAACGCTTTCTGTTCAGCAACTTTCCTGTTGCGATATCAATTCCCGTGTAACCGCCTCCGGAGCAAACATTATCCATAACCGAACCTTCCCCTCCAAAACGCAAACAAGAATACAACACTTTGCGATTTCTGTTAAAATCCCTATAGGTGACAATCCTCACGGTATTGACCGACGTGGGATTGTATTGGACCATGACAGGGTGTTGTTCAACAAATTTCTGAAAAGTGAAATTATATTTGTATTTATCCATCAATGTTTCAAGTCCCTGTTTGCCGGTGTTTTCTGGCACTTTCATAACCCCATGTCCCCCGAAGGACTCGGTCGAGGGTTTCAGAATCATGTCTTTTCCGTATGACGCCAAAATATCAATCGCTTCGTCGCGGGGACACTCTTTCCCCTCACCGTTGAAAAAGACTCCATTGGAGTTATACACAACATCTTCCGTCATCAACACGTCTATCCGGTCATCAGGCAGTCCGAGCAATATCTTCTGAACATTTTTGTCCATATAGGCAGGGACAAAGTCGTACCGGTCCAGATATGGATAAATGTAATGGACGGCCATAGACCTTGTCACATAATGGTCTGCCTTGACTCCTGACATGCGACTATAATATGCTGCATCAAGCTGTGAAATATCGAAACCCCATTTCCTGAAATAGGGGTTTTTCTTGTTGACATACTTTTTCCATTCGAAATCCGGACACATCTCATTGGACAAGAACATGGAAGTGTCATAAACCTGAAATCTCCAAGAATGAGAAAACGGACACCACCTCCTTAAATTAAGGATGGCGCTGATTGTGTTTTTTTTCAATCCTTTTGACATAACTATTAATTCTCTATTAATATAATCCGGACAAATCTATGCGTGATTGTTGCCGCGACTCATTTTTTTCAAACCTGTCACAAGCCATGAATACCATGTGGAACAATCTTTCTTATATATATCCTGATAATAGATGTCTTTCCCAATAAAGCGGAACCACGATGGGGATGATTTGAAACGTCTGGGACTCTTCAGAAACCACAGCAGATCAATACCCAAATAACGAAGGGTTTTGCCGGGCGAGTATTCATCCGCATTATAATCCTCCCCTAATGTGTCATGGACGATGGTTTCCGGGAAGTTAACCCCTGAGATATAGGCGGCACGAAGACTGGCCGGCACGCGAGGGTTGATTTCTATTATTTTATATTCCTGCGTGTCTTTCCGTTGCAACACATCGAAATCAGCCATGCCATACCAATTCAGCTTGTCCAAAGCGTCTTTGCATATCGACAACAACTCGTCGTTTTTCACCGAAATGCAACATGAGCTGCTCCCTGCGCCAATCGGGTATATTCTGACTATTTTTATGACGGCACTTTTACAGCAACGGCCTTGCGAATCCCGATAAATCATCACATTATAATAATAATCAGGATTGTCGATGTATTCCTGTAAAGTGCAAGACTTGTATTTTTTGCTTATTAAAGAATACTGTGACTGAAGTTCGCTTAATGAATTCACTTTCGTGATGCCTCTTGCGCCAACCGAAAAGTCGGGTTTTATCAAGGAGGGGAATCCTATATTAGCGGCAACGCTCTCCAAAGTTCCTTCTGTGATCGCCGCTGTTTTGGGATGCGGTATTCCGTTCTTTTCACAAAAGGCCATGAATTTTCCTTTGTCAACCACAACTGACAGCACCTCATCGTCGGAAACAGCGCATTTGACCGAACACGTGGATTCGATCTGGCTTTTATGTTTGCTCAAGTACTTTGCCGCGTCGTCACCCATTGGAACGGCAACATCATATTGTCCATTGCGGAGGATTTCCTCAAGAATGTTATCATAGTCTGCCACTTTCCCCGCATATACTTTATTGAAAAAACGGCTTTTCGTGATAGCATAGTCGTTTGATATAGCATCCACAACATATTCCTTTCTGTTATACAACGCCTCCCCGAACGAAAGTCCTTGCAATGATCCCCCGCACAAAATGACCTTTTTCATGGAATTAAATATTAATGATAGTAAACGAAATCCAAATCCGAATCTCCCGAGGTGAACAACATGTCCTTGAAATCAATCTCTTTGTTCCCTGTGGCACAATTCAGCTTCTTCGGTGTTGTTATCATGAAAGGGAATCCCCAACAACGGTACTTTCTCGAAGACATCACGAACACCAGCCCCACCCTATTTCGCCGCGCCACCTTTTGTGCCAGCCTGAAAGCCTTGCGCTCGTCGTTGCCATCCTCAAATCTGTAATCAACCACGCAAACCATCACGAATCCACCATACACCATTCTCCTCAACACCACGAAACCGCTTGTCTTCCCTTGTTTTTCGTATCTATAAATGGCGTACCGCTCGGCACAATAAACGTCAAAATAGCGTTTTTGCATATAAGCTTCGTCACGAGCCAGTTCTATATGGTCTGTTGTCCATCGTCCGTTTTCCGGAAATTCCAGTTCTTTGACATCCTTAATGAGGACAAAGGTTTCGTCATGTGGCATCCGGATTTGTCCGGGAAAATCCAACGCGTTTGGTTTTCTTTTCAACAGTCGCCCGACCAATTCGGGAAGAAGCCATCCATTTGCGGCCACATAAACATTTATGGGCTGAATCGGAGTGAAGTTTCTCACATACTTCGGCTGAATCTTCCAAGCAATATCGGTTATCCCTATGGACAGCCAGTCATTGTAGGAATTAACCTTGTCATACAACGACTTGCTTATACCTTTTCCCCTTTTTTCTGGAGATATGATGGTATTTCCCCTTAAAAAGAAGTTCGTTTTTTTGCCATCACGGATCAGTTCACATGGGATGGCCGTGGTACAACCGATAATTTCCTCACCTTCGGTGACGACAAAGCATTTCTGCCAATCACTTTCTTTCCCCGAATCAATGTGAGACATCCACCACTCCAGGAATTCCACATCCCGGTATGGATAAACCTCTCTCATGTACCCCAACAGTTGCGTATGCAATTGGGGGGAATATTGTATTGTTTGTACGGCCATAGTGCTTTAGTCCTCAATAAAACCGTATTTGCCGCATTTCACCCCCGTCCGTATCACTTTTGCCGGGTTTCCTGCGGCAATGCTGTTGTCAGGAACATCTTTTGTGACCACACTGCTCGTTCCAATAACAACTTGATTGCCAATATGCACACCGGGGAGAATAGTGCTTCTGGATCCAATAAAACAATTATCTCCAATATAGGTATCCGCTTTCTTTTTGCGGCAGGCATCATGGGTAAGTATTATCACACTCCCTGTTATCATTGTGTCTTTTCCAATATGGACCCCTTGTGGGTAAATATTCGTATCCAAATGCGTTTTTCTGGATATTACGGTTCCCTCTCCTATGTCCATCTTGTAGAAAGTTCTATACTTCCATGCCGTGAACTCTCGGAAAAACTTATAGAGCTTGATTCTTGTTTTTGAAAAAATGTTTGCCATAGTATCAATATTTGCAAAGAATTTGAAAACGGTCACAAATCACAAACAATAAAGGCTGAAAAGTCAGTTCATGATATACGACCACGTGTCCTGTTCTTCAGAGCTCTCACTTTTGACAAGAAAGACTCCTTATATCTGGAACACTTAAAATAATACTGGTAATAACTCCTATTCATGTGAGTTTTCACCCGATTTACGGTTCTCTTTAGTTTCTTGCCTCTTTTCTCATCCAACAGTTCGAGGCAATTATCTTTATTCAGATAAGAAAACACGTATGATGATTTGACGGAATGGTCATCAATTTCACTGGTCACAATCATTCCCACACGCGCCAAAAACGGCAATGTCTTAAAGGTGACTTGCTTGACTATAGGATAGTTTTCAGTGACAGGAAGTGTCGAATAATCAATCGGTTCAGTAGGATAATACGTGATTTTAGGAGGGGCGATAAGTCTTTCCGGGAACAGGAAATTCCCCATACTATATATGATGCTTCCTTTTGCGCTATTAACGACAGGCTGCACCCTATGAGGATGACTGCCTAACACCAGACAAGCCCCGGCATCAAGCATTAGCTTAGCCATCTTCGCTGTGGAAGTATTGGGACAAAAGGTGTGTTCCGACCCCCAATGGGCAAGCACCACAACATGATCATATTGTTTTGCATATTTCTTGATTTCCTCCATCACATAATCCTTTTGCATCGGGTTTATCCCGGGAGAACTTTCTGTGGCATAAGTACATTTGAAAACATGATTATAGTCTGTGTCACAAAAAGCAAGAAAGGCCACTTTCTTCCCTTTTATCTCCATCACTACGGGAGCTCCTGCTTCTTTAAGATTCTTGCCAGCTCCACAATGCATAATACCTTCTTTGTCCAGCAGTTCAATCGTATGCGCAGCGCCATTTTCGCCGAGATCAAAAAAATGGTTGTTTGCCAGACTGACCACATCCATACGAAGCTCTTTCAACCTTCTGACATCGGCATCCTTAGCATAGATAACATTCCCTCTGTCGGACACCTTTTCTTCATCGTAAGTGGGTTCGTTACCAAATGCACACTCAAAAGTGCCGCACCTGACATCCGCCTTCGACAACAAATCCAGAACCTCCTTAGACGCGCAACTTCGCGTGCTATCGGAAAGCAATCCTCCGGGCATAATATCGCCCACACCAACAATTGTTATCATCGGTTATAAAAGTTAGTTTAAGCGTACCCTGACCATTACTTTTTCAACTTACAAAACAGTTGTTTTTCTCCTTAAAGGATCAACAATCGTATTTTCTTCATGAAGAGCATCCTTCAAAATCTCTTCCGTCATGTCGCCAAAAGCAGGTCCGTGAGCCACTTGGCTTAACTCGGCTGCTCTATTCCATTCAATCATAACTGGATTACCCGCTGTATCAACAGAAATATCCCATCCTATCAACCTGAAATAAGGTAGTCTTTGGTGTAAACTCTTCACGAAATCAAGCACTTGTGGAAATGATGGAATGAGATAACTATCCAAATCCACCCCAGAATCGGTTTGGGGCATATTGGGTTCGGTCGGACTTCCAAAAGCCGGACCTTTAATGCGACCCGTCGACAAATTAATATCAGCTTTAATTCCACCAGCTGTTTCATTATCAACATTTTTACCTTTTCTACCAATTCGAATGACCGCATAAAGGATGGTTACCTGGTTTTCTTTTCGATATGACATCACTCTAATAGTATTTACAGAAGTAGGATTAAGTTTTGCAATATCAGGATGTTGTTCTAATTTGCTTTGAACTATGAAGCTTTTATTATAGTTTGCAAACAAATCTGTTACAAACATATTCATTTCTGGAATAAAACCATTCTCAGTATGAAACAATTTCACACCTTGCCCCCAATGACCAAACAAAGTCGGTTTTATCACTGCATCCCTTAGATTCGAACATCTTGAAATTGCTTCTTCCTTGGATATTGGGTTTTTATCGTCATAATAAAAGCCATTTATGTTTTTTATAAAAGTTTGTGGTCTATTGACATCAGGAAACAAGGTGTCGTAAAACCCTTTGTCAACATACGCCAAACTAAGTTGGTAATTATTCAACCTGTGAATGATACTTGAAAAATAAATACTGGCAGGAATATATTTTTCCGAATACAACCCATTTCTGGAATACAAGTATTGATGCCAATAAGTGGGAACCTCTCTACCAAAATGCTTCTTGAAATATGCCTTTATATCGGCCTCTTGACCTTTTGTAAGAGGTTTCATCGGGCACAATTGCATTGATTTCTTTATTTTGCGCTCGTGTGTGTTTTCTATTTGTTTAATCTTCAACTTATTTTGATAAGATTGAAAATAATTTATAATTGCCGAGTTCATAATGATTTGTATTCTTTATTATTTCTTAATGTTGGAATATTTAATAGATCTAATGATCAAATTCTTTCTTTGGTCATTTTTTAACAAATACATTAACTCATCATCCGCGTTCTCTTTTCTTTGTTTTTTCTGCATTCGTTGTTTCAGTATAATCATAATACTTTTTGTCAGGCTTTTTGTGTGGAATGTATTGTCAATGACCTTCATTTCTTTTCCAAGTCCTATTTTCTCGCGTACAATCTTGAAGTATCGATTGTATTCTTCCGAGTCCTCCAAATAACGACAAATTTTTTCATTATGGGCGGTTCTTTCCTCGCCATGGTCTATTACAACGCCCACATTGTCTATGTTTTTCGTATTCACCACTTCCCATGAAATCTTTCCGTTTGCAATATTCATCACAACACATAAGCCCTCATACCAATGCGGTTTGGTTGCTTTAAAATCATAAGTTTCTTTACTATTAAAAAGAAAATTGCCAAGACTATAGAAAACAGGCTTGCCTTTGTATTCCTCCCAGCCTTGCGGACAATGCGGATGTGCTGCAATCACGCCGTCGGCACCGTAGTCTATGAAATCGCGGTAGCGCGCAATAGTCTCCGGCATCGGCGCGTCGATGTATTCTATGCCATCATGAGGTAAGACAAAAAGATAATCCACTTTCTTCTTAGCCTCAACAATATCATGGTTCACACGCAGATCGTTGATATAGGCACAACCCAATCCTTCGTGGTTCTTCACATCGTCAAACACACCTTTATAGGCCGCAAACGACAAAGCATAAAAACCTATTTTCACACCTTGCACTTCCACCACTTTCACTTGATAGGCCTCTTCGTAGGTTCCAGCGCCAAAAGCAGCGTCTCCTAATGCCGCCTTCGTCTTCTTGAAACCCTCATCGCCCCAATCGAACGCGTGATTGTTAGCTTGCGAGAACAAGTTGAACCCCAGACCGCGCAAAAAGTCAGGGGCATCGTCGTTTTGGAAAAAGCGTTCCCTTTTTTGTGGGGGCAGCTTCACATCGGGTTTCAACGGCACCTCAAAGTTCACAACCTTTAAATCACAAGACTGAATCAGGTCTTTCAATTCGTCTGACACCGTGATTTTTGAAGTGGATGGTTTGGAACAGAAGTCGCCAGCAAAAAAAAGTTTTACAGTATTCATTGCGGTAAGTAAACATTCAAGAAAGAAATCAATGGCCGAACAACATCCGATTCCAAATCCCAATACTCTGGATTCTCGAACAACCAATCACCTTTGCCTAAATTCCTTTTCTGTTTGTTGTTCAAACGCATACTATTGATATAGGTGTGTAATTTACCCTTTCTGTTCGGTATCAAATATTTTTGTTGTCCCTCATTATCTTTCTCTTGAGAAATACATTCCTCATATTTATTGAAGCAACAAAAGAAACGTCGATGCTTGTCCTTGCAAGCGATTCCTTCCATAAGTGTTTCCACATCACCATCGTCATGATTGTTTGGATATAAAAATAAGCCAAAGATAATGCCCAATTCAGACTGTTTGTCCTGCAATTCCTTTCTTCTCGTAGCATATCCCCCTCCAGTCTCTGGAAAATCGGCGTCAAATATAAGCACATTGAGTATTCCTGCCTCTGTATTTGACCGAAATGTAGGAACCAAATAGGGTAAATTGTCTTTCCCATTCGCATAAATCACATGATAATCCTTGTCAACAAGCGCTTTAGAATAATAATGCTTTACAAGCGCATTGAAAAAATGCGCTTCCGGTGTATCTTTGCTTTTGGCCTCAAGAACAAAACTAACCATAATTTATCGCATCTCTATTTCTTGCTCTATGGCATAACCCAATTGCTCTGTCGAATACCGAAAAGCTATCAGATCTGTGCCTTTTTTTTGCAATTTGAAAGAACTCACAAAACCATCGGAAAGTTCCTTCATCTCTCCCATAGCTCTGCTTAATCCTTTAATTGAATCAATATCGTGTGTTGTTGCAAAAATCTGAACATCATTATCCTTTGCTGCCCGTAGAATCACCTTCCAAAGATTTGTCATCACACTGTAATGAAAGCCATTGCTAATCTCATCAATCAACACAATCCCATTTCTACATTCATAGATGGTAGATGCAATTGCTAACATTTTTCGGATGCCATCACCTAAAAGATTGATTGGAATACGCCTGTCCAGTCCGATGTCAACCAAAATATCAGACTGCGACACCAAGATATCTTTTATCGCAGGTTCAACCACACGAAGCGAATCCAGCATGTATTGCTCTGCCTTATTTTCAATCACCTTTAGCAATCCTTCTAAAGAAGTTTGAAAATCAAACTTCGAATTAATGTATCGGCATTGCAAAGTCTCCGAATAACGATTGTCTATCTCTATTTTTTGTTCTATTTCCGATCCATTCTTAGAATTGAGTATCAAACTCGAATGCATTTCGTTTCCATCACTAAAAAATGAAAGAATGTAACCATACCTCTTCATTTGAGCGGTTGTTGACAAATCGCTTGAGGCGTCCAACACATCCACTTTAGAAGAGGTTGATTTCAGTTCGGAAATAGCCAATCTGCGAGGCTCTTGATTATTGACTGAAATCTGTATTTTGTTTTCTGTATCAAGATTATAGAAATTCAAGACAAAATCACCCTCGCTAATGCCTCGATAATCGCGCATCCGATTGATATTTACTGGCAAAATTGGGTTAGACTGCCCTGCCACTAGAAAGATGGCATCCAACAATGAAGACTTCCCACAATTATTACGACCCCAAAACAAATTCACTTGCCCCAACGCCTCAATTGCAGCATTCTTTATGCCCCTAAAATTATGTATATCAATTTGATGAAACATTTTCTTTGACTATTTTATATATAAGACAGCACTTTTCAAATCAAGAGGTTTTCTATTTTTTTCGATGCCAATCAATTATTGGAAAAAGAAAAGCATCAAAAAGCGTCTTCCCACGATACAAACTGAACATTCTCCAATTCTCTCAACTTTTGAATCTGACTGAGCATCGGTTGCCTTTCATGTTTTATATATGAAGGACTGTCATCAAGAAACACGCCCTCCTTATGGTTCGGATGGCAGTACAACTCAACCAAAGGATATTTGTCGAACAACTGCCTTTTGGACAAGTAATAATCAATGTTTGTGGCCGGAACACTTTTTGCGCCAGAAGACTGACTGATCTTTTGAAACAATCTATACCTTCGGTTGTTCGTTTGGTGAACTCCAATATACCTGACAGACTCAATCTTATATTTTTTCGCAAAAAACTTCAAAGCCACGGAGACCGGCCACGTCAGGTTATACCATAGATGGAAGTCAATATGCTTGCCATTTCCCTTTCCTTCTGTAATTTCCATGAACTTATCGTACTGCGCAACCAGTTCACGATATACAACTCGCCATTTTCTGATGCCGGAAAAGTTACGCGGCAGCCCTTTGTATTTGAAGAATTTCCCGTCTTTACAGAAAAAGGAGTCTCGTTTCATATCTTCGGTAAGCGGCACATCGTCAGAATCTTCATGCAACAGATTTGCTGACAGATTAAAATGCAGGTGTACGTGCTGTACATACCCTCCCCTATTCATATAATCCACTGCTTCCTGAAGATGTTTGCCCGTGACAATTAACCCGGCAGAACAAATCAATCCCTGTTTAAAGGAGTCGTCAACAGCCCGATTACGTCCGGGACTTTTCCCGAAATCATCCGCATTAAGAATAACCCGTGCCATACTTTTGCCAATTAAGAAACAACTACTTTTTTTTCAACTTTTTAATAAACTTGAATTTATCGGGTATTATGCCTAAAAAATAAATAAACGCTTCGGGCTTGAAAATAACAGACCAACCCAAATAAATAATCAGATAAATTATCAGTTTGACTGCGCCGTCAGCATACATTTCAAGATGGAACAGATTCCCAGTAAAATAACTTATCACCGCTGTCATTGTTGAGACTATCCCGACCGGGAGCATATCTTTTATCTGGTTATACCATTTATAACCAATATGTTTTGACACCAAGCTGATATTGACAATGTATGAGAACCAGTAATTGAACACCACACCAGCCAACAACCCCTTCATGCCAAAAAAGACCAGACCCACTATCACTGCACTGATTCCAACAACCCGTTTAACCACCGTCCACACAAACATAGTCTTGCTTTTCCCGATGGCTGATATGGATTGATAATTCACTGCCTGCAGGCATCCTGCAAGGCCCGCGATACATAACACTTGGAAATACGGAACACTTTGCAGCCACCGCTCAGAATAAAGGATTATGAATAGTGGTTTGGCCAACAGCAATAAGATGAAGAGAAGCGGGAAGGAAAAATATGCCAATGTCATCGTGATTCTTTTAATCACATTGGCCAAAGCCTGCTTGTCATTCTGCATCTCGGAATAGAGAGGGAAAGTCACCTGCGTCATCACCGACGAGATGCTATGAGAGGCCAAGGACTCCGTTTTCTGTGCCTTTGAGTAATAGCCCATCGTGGATGCATTGTAGAATTTTCCTATCAGAAGTCCCTGCAACTGACTACTGAACTGATTAATCAAGTTAATCAGGAACATAAACAAGCCGAAGCTGAACAATTCTTTAAATGATTTCCAAGAAAAAACAAGCTTGGGCCTCCACTTAATAATGAACCAAAAGACAACGGCAGGGATTGCCGCAACAAGAATATGCTGAGTGACCAAGGCCCACACGCCAAAACCTTTGTATGCCATAAAAATAGTGACACCCAACGAGATAGTGGCAGAGGTCAGTGTAATGATAGACAAAACCTTGAAATTCAGGTTTTTCTGCAACTGGTTGCGTTGAACGATATTGAAACCATATATAAACAGTATCAAACCCTGCACGCGCAGGACTTTGCAAAGCAGCGGAATGTTGTAGAAATTTGCTATAAAAGGCGCACAAACATAAAGTATCACATAGAGTATCGCCGCCATAATCAGATTCCAGAAGAATATGGTGGAATAATCATCTTGTGTCGGACGTGGCTTTTGAATCAAAGCCGACCCGAATCCGCCATCGATAAATGTTTCAGCAAGTACCATGAAAATGGCCAGCATTCCGATGCAACCATAGTCATACGGAGTGAGCAACCGTGCCAGAACAATACCCGACACAAACTGTATGAACATCGTCGAGTATTTCTGCACAGCCATCCAGGCAAAACTGGACACTGCCTTTTGTTTTAGTTTCTTCTCCGCCATAATGTTTACAAAAAAGCAATATTAAGGTTTTTGATTTCCGTTACAAATATATTGTTTCTTGCATTCTTAACATAAAATTACTCCAGCAGAGAATTCTTCCCTTTAAGTGCTCGTGCCAAGATCTCTTCCGTATATTCGCCAAACGCAGGACCATGAGCCACCTGACTTAACTCCGCCGAACGGTTCCACTCAATCATAACAGGATCACCATTTGCATCCACAGAAATATCCCAACCGACTAATCTGAAGTACGGGAGTCTGGAATGCAATTCTTTCACAAAATCCAAAACTTTTGGGAAAGAAGGAATCGGATAATGATCCAAGACGACGCCGGAATCCGTCAAAGGCATGTCTTTTTCGGTCGGGCTACCGAATGCGAGCCCTTTAATGCAGCCTGTCGTCAAATCTATATCCGCCTTTATTCCACCAGCGGTTTCATTGTCAACAGATTTTCCCATCCGTCCAATTCTTATTACTGCGTACAAGATAGTCGTGCTGTCACCATCCCGATAAGACATCACCCGAATAGTGTTAACTGAGGAGGGATTTAACTTTGCCAGATCTGGATGTTGTACCAATTTACTCTGGATAATGAAATTCGTACCGTAATGGGAAAACAATTCCGAAACAGTGGATTCCATTTCTGGGATATAACCATTTTCAGTATGGAACAATTTTACACCTTCCCCCCAATGTCCAAATATGGCAGGCTTTACCACTGCGTTTTCCAAATTTGCGCATCTTAAAACAGCATCTTCACGTGTTATCGGTTTCTTTTCATCATAATAAAAGCCGTTAATATTCTTGACAAATGTGACTGGACGGTTCACATCTGGGAACAGGACATCATAAAAAGCCTTATCGGCGTATGCAGGACCAAACCGGCAGTTGTTCAATCTAAAAATAATGCTTGAGAAATAAATACTTGCCGGAATATACTTTTCCGAATATATCCCATTCCTCGAATACAGATACTGGTGCCAGTATGTGGGGACTTCCCTACCAAAATGCTTCTTGAAAAAAGCTTTGATGTCAGCCTCCTGACCTTTTGAGAGAGGTTTCATCTCACACAATCGCATTGATTGCTTTATTTTCCTCTCATGCCTTTTTTCAATCTGCCTGACTTTTTTTTCCTGCACCCTTCTACTTCTGTAAGAACGAATGTGCTGAATAAACTTATTGGTCATCGTACTTTATGTTTTTTTTTTAATCAGAAAGGTATCCTTCCCTACTAATGATACGGGGAAAAGACGAAACTTTTGCGTTCCGATTATATTCCATCAAATCTCTCTTGCCAAATTATCTTCGTAGTTAATTTCCTTTAATAAGGAAAGAATCAGCCTTTTGCAAAATCTTTCAAATACGCAAATCCAGGTGTCAAAACACCGTCTTTCAGAATCATCGACCGATCAATCACATCCGAATGCTCACCCTTCAACAAAGGCTCAAACACATGTTTGGTCAACATCTCACCGAAATAGGCGCTGGTATCCATAGCCAAGGCATTCGGGCAGGTGTCCACCGCCATCACAGAGATGCCATCGGGCGTGGAAAACGCAGGCACATCCTGTTCTGTTATCGGGTTGTAGTCATAATACGGGTCATCGTGCGTGGCCGGACGTACTGTGGATTTGATGCTACCCTTGATATCACAGGTCACATCGCCAATCATGCGGATCCGCATATCCTTGTCACGCAAATCGTCCTCACTCAAATAGACAGGAGCATCCGGTCCCCAGAAGTGGGCGCAAACCAACACATCGGATTTCCTTGCAAATCGCATGAAATCACTTTTGTATTCCTTAGCATTATGGGTGAAATCAGTCCATGAGAAAGCTGCCCCGTCCTTGCGTTTCACCAAACGGTCCACATCAGCCACACAATAGGACAAAGTGTCGATTGGCGTGTCGGAAAGATATTCCTCTTCCGTCATTTTTTTGGCGCCGATGTTTTCCAACACGTGCTGCGCTCCTTGCGAGACCCGGCCAGCCCCTGTCACCAGCAGCCTTACCTTGGGTAATTCAACAGCTTTTAAAGAGTCCAACAACTGGGTAAGTGTGAAACGTCGGTCAGGTTTGGGCAATTCATACAGCTTGTGTTTCAGACCGTAACCACGAAGCGTATAATAAACACCCACTACCCCAGCCCACCAGCCGAAGGCGCAGACACGGATTCCCTTGTCGTCCACCAAATACTCATAGTCACAGAAGGTTATATGTTTCTGCATGAAAGCTTGTAACAACGGACGGTTATATTCCTGCATTTTGGCGATATGGCCAAAGAAGAAATAGTGCTTGTCCGGAATCAGACTCTCAATCTTGGCCTCCTTGATGCCAAACAATATGTCACAGTCTTGCAAACTGTCAACCACCTTTACACCCTCGGCACGGTATTCGTCATCCGAAAAGGCACGGATATCACTCGTTTGCACTACGATTTCATGTTGGGGAAATCTTTTGTTCAGCTCCGCAACCTGCTTGGGCGCGAGTGCCACACGGTTATCTACCGGGGTCTTGGTTTCTTTAATCAGGGCAATTTTCATGTTTAAATTATCGAATTTTATAATTTGTGTTCAATTTAAGATTTCCGTTATCACTACCGATCAAATACATTCCAATGATAGTTATGGTTAGCCACAGAGGTGTCGTCAGCATATTCCTCACCCAAAAAGCCAAAAAAACCATAATACAAAAGACAAGTGAGGCTTTTGAGAAGTTGTTAAAAAGCAAGACGACCAATAGTAATAAAACAAGCGCCAGTCCAACAATTCCGTGAAAAACAATAAATTTCTTATAACCGGAGGCATGTGTTGTCCAGTCATAATCATCTTTGTGCAGCGTTTCACCAATACCGAAATACTTATTGGGGGTATTCATCAGCAGCGCATACTCAAATTCAAAATTATCCCCGGTTCGATTGTATCCCGATATTGTGTTATTCTCTTCGTCATATTCAAGTCTGGAGACAATCAACGTATGGACTGCGTTGTCCTCATGGGCGATGAAATACCATGTCACCCCCCCCAGAAGCAACAATGTCACCGCCAACCAAACCACTTTGTTTCCCCCCTCTTTATTGCGAGAAACAGAATTCACGACAAATGAAAGAAGTAACAACCCATAAGAAATCAACGAGAAAGAGAGGATGATTGCCACCAGCAGAATCATATTCTTGTAACAGAACACCTTCTCGTTTCGCGTGTTGAGATGGAAAAGGAACACGCAAGGTGTCGCCAATTGGCCGGGCTCCAAGAAAATGCTCGAGAAACGATAATATAAACGATTAAGGTGACTGGTCGTAAAGAAATAATAATCATTATAGACATGAAAATTATCTGCATGATAGATAGGTCCGGTATAGGGTAATGACACGCCTGCCAGAAACAAAACCCATCCAAATAAAGAAACGGTAAGAATGAAAACAAAACAGCTATTGATTGCTTTTAGCAGGTATTTCATTCTATCAATAGAAAGAACCGCCACCGAACTCATGGAAAAGAAAAGCATCAAATAAAAAACAAACTTGACTACAGTAAAACTACTTGTCAAAATGTTAGTGAGAATGTACACAAACCAAATGAGCACAAACGACATCCTTCCTGTAGAAAAGCAACCGCCTTGTTTATATATTAAGATTACAGCAGAAATACAGGCCAACAAAAAAACCAATGGACGAGGAACACTCATCAGCCATGACACATCCGCCGCTGTAAAGACCAACAAGCACATGCTGAAAGTATAAAATTTCGTCCAACTATCAGGAATCCAAACCTGCTGTTCCATTTCTCGCTCTTTGAGATATCAGTGCATCAAATTGACTGGGAAAACAGCTTTTAGCACGAATAATGAACAAGATCTGACACAAGCACATCTTTGCTTGGTTCGAAATACATCGCCCCCCAAGCGAGTCCTGTGCCGAAGCCACAGGCCACCACCTTCTTCCCTCCAATGTCGTTCTTCAACTTGTTGACAATCATCAACGGGATAGTTGTCGAAGAGGTATTCCCAAAATCTGCAATATTGTACGGACAATGTTCATCATCCACCCTCATCCGCTTCTGTATAAGTTTGTTAATCATCTGATTTGCCTGGTGGATGAGGAAATAGTTTATGTTTTCCTTCGGAATCTCGTAATGTTCCAACAGACCTTTAATGCACTTCGGGGCAGTGTGCATGGCAAACGACAGAATGTCTTCCCCTTCCATATTAGCATTCAGGCGATTACGGAGTATTCCGTCTTTGCACAACTGATACTCGAACGAAGCGGGTGTAACAGGATTACGGTATCCGCCGTCAGGAACGATGAGCGACTTGAAGTTACTGCCGTCGGAGTGCATGCTGAACAGCAGTGGTTTGGCACCTTCTTTGTACTCCAACAAGGTGGCCGTACCTGCGTCTCCCGCTAACAGATTCACGCGGTCATGGGGCGACTTGGCCTTGGTTGAGGTCTCCCCCACCAACAACAGCCCTTTCTTGATACGTCCTGCACTCAACATGGAGGACATCACTGAAAGGCCATAAATCCAGCCCGGACAACTCATCGTGATGTCAAAACTCAAACAGTTTTGAGAAAGACCGAGACGATTTTGAAGAATACATGCTGTCGCAGGGAAAATATAGTCTGGTGTCTGGGTTACCATAATGAGACATTCTATCTCCTCTTTATTCCATCCTGCCTCTGCAATCAGCTTTTCTGCTGCACAAAGGCACAAATCTGAAGAGCAAATGCCCTCTTCGGCGATGTAACGGCGTTCAACCCCTGTTGTTTCAATATACCGTCTGAGTTCCTCCTTGTCTTCTATCAAGTCGGAATCCTTGTTTTCCACCATTTTGGGAGGCACACACGCGGCAATGCCTGCAATATTCACATTCTCAATCCTTAAAAAAGCCATCTTATAATTGAAAATTAAAAATCGAAAAATATCATTCAGTAAGCGCTCTATAGTTTGTTTTTCCTGACTCAAACCTCGGTATCGCTTCAATGGACTTTACAGCAAAAGATTTGGCAATCAGGCCTGTTTTTTCGGCCATCAACTGTTTCACCTCTTCCTGCAAACCATCTTTCGTGATATAGATTCTCATTTGGTTATCGTCTCCTGTACAGGCACACTCAATGCCGAAATGCTCCGATATGATTCGCTCGCATTGGTCGAGGCTGACACGCAGGCCGAAAAGTTTCAGGAAGCGTTTCAAACGGCCCACGATGTAGAAACAGCCGTCCTCGTCCATTTTAGCGATGTCGCCGGTGTGGTACACGCCGCAGAACTCATCACCTTTGGTCAAATCCTCAACACTCTCGGCATAGCCCATCGTGACATTCGGCCCTTCGTAAATAAGTTCGCCCTCTTTGTCTGGTTCTTGTATTTTATTGCCATTATCGTCAATCAAATACAAGTTTCCTTCTGGAATGGCTTTTCCTATACTTCCGCATTTTTGAACTGCCTTTTCCGGAGGAAGGAATGCCAATCGGGCCGTTGTTTCTGTTGTCCCAAAAGTGGCGAAGAAGCGCTTGCCCTTCTCTTCGGCGTAGTTGGCAAAAGCAGCGAACAACGTATCAGACAGTTTGCCGCCACCTTCCGCCATTGTTGTGAGACAAGGCAAATCCATCCTGAAAAAGCGCAGACGGTTCAAGATCTCATAGCTAAAGGGCACACCTGTGAAATTGGTACCCTTCTGCTCTTTGATAAACTGCCAGTACCTGGGATTCATCAGGTTGGCTGCCACCAACAAAACGGTCGCGCCCGCATGAAGATGGCTGCAAATCACATTGAGGCCCATGGTGTATTGCATGGGCAAGTCTATAATGCCGCGTTCTTCAGGCGTCCATCCGAACGCTTTCGCGACATTTTTGGCATTGCTTTCAACATTTCCGTACTTGTGCCGCACCAACTTAGGGCTTCCCGTGGTTCCGGAGGTCGTCATCAGCAACGACAGGTCGGAGTGCATTTCAGGAGCTTTATTTCCTGTCTTACAAAGGACATAGTCCTTATACTGCAGAACAGTCTCAAAGCAAAAATCCGCGCATTTTCCTTCAGGCATCCAAAAATAGGACGGGTGGTAGGTCTCGCACAGATTGTCAAGCATCCCGCGATCAATGGCAGCGTTAATCAACAAGCAGACATCCTTGTTGTCGTATAATGCCAAAAGACCTGCCAAAGAGCCAACTTTGTTCTCACAGAGGCAGAACACCAGTTCACGCTTTGGCAAAGCGGCGGTGATATTCCCGCAGAAACCGACCAACTCGCCGTATGTCAGTTGGCCGCCAGCGTCGTCAACAGCCGCGAGAGCCGAAAATGGCTTTTGATCAATGTCGAAAAGCATCAAAGTTCGATATTGTGGTTCTTCAAAATGTCAATTCCAGCCAAATAGGAGTTAAAGGCCATAACCTCGTCAGGCTCAAACTCGAAGCCGAAAGCATCCTCTATAACAGCTATCAAGCTCATCTGGCCGATAGAATCCCACTTATCGACACTGTCCATAGTGGCGTTTTCCACTTCCTCAAGCGAAATCTCAAGTCCTTCAACGAAGGCGTTCTTGTATTTTTCAATGTTTGTCATATCTGTATTTTATTTGTTCATTTCGTTTTTTATTCTTTCGGCAATTTGCGGCGCTGTCAGTCCATGCTGTTCCCAGCAATAGCGCAAGTCGCCCAACTTGCAGAAGAAATCGTTTACTCCTATTCTGACAAGACGAGGAGTACCGGTCTTGTCAGACAAGTATTCAGCTATGGCACCGCCCAAACCGCCAATAATACTATGTTCCTCAACCGAAACAATCAATTTGGATGATTTTATCGCCTTGTCTATGCAATCCGTATCCAAAGGTTTTATGGTGTGCATGTCCACCACATTGCAATGGATTCCTTCTGCTGCCAAAAGTTCGACTGCATCAAGAGCTTCACGCACCATCATACCTGTTGCAATGACGGAGACATCCTCTCCCTCACGCAACACATTGGCCTTGCCAACTTGAAATTCAAAATCCTTGTCATAGACGATAGGACAATTCAACAAGCCCGAAAGCCGCACATAGACAGGTCCTTTCACATCATGAGCCGCGATGACGCACTTGATAGCTTCAAGGCTGTCAGCGGCAGAGAGTATGGTTATGTTCGGCAACGCTCTTGTGAAGGCAATGTCTTCTGTAGCCCAATGCGAGATTGAGAGCGTCTCCATAGCGAAGCCTGCCGAGTTACCGACCAGTTTCACATTAAAGTTGTGATACGCAAGATTGTGGCGCACAAATTCCAACGCCCGAGTCACAACAAATTCCGCGTAAGTACACGCATATACGGCGCGGCCATCCTCCGAGGAAAGTCCCGCCGCAATTCCAACCATGCTCTGCTCGGAAATGCCTGCGTTGATGACCCTGTCGGGATAGTTGGTGTTGAAACGGTCAAGGCTGGCAATGGCGACACTGTCGGCCACAACAACCCTCATGTCCGGGTCTCTTTTGGCCAGTTCCATCATTCCGATGCCAGCCGCTGCCCCTTTTTGCCCTAATTTGGCGTATGCTTTAATCAATGCGGGATTAATGGCCATATTTTATCCTTTCTGTATTTCTTCCACGGCTTGACGGTACTGGTTCTCATTCAGTACCGACTGATGCCATGACTTGTTATTCTCAATAAAAGAAACGCCCTTGCCCTTGACAGTTTTGGCGATTATAGCGTATGGTTTGCCTTGAGGCTTGTGCGACAAGGCCTCTACAAGTTGATGTATGTCATGACCGTCAACAGTCACCGACTCCCAACCGAACGCCTCCATTTTCTTCTGCATGTCAAGCTGAGCCATCAGTTCCTCGGTGTTACCGTCAACTGACATGTAATTACGGTCGATGATGACGGTCAGGTTGTCAAGTTTGTAATGCGCCGCCGAGATAAATGACTCCCATACGGAGCCTTCTTCACACTCGGCATCACCCAACAAGCAATAGATATGGTATTTCTGCTGTGTCTGTTTGGAAATAATAGCCTTTCCGACCACAAACGACATTTCCATACCCAAGCTCATCGAACCGTATTCGTTGCCGATTTCCCTGTTAAGCTGATGTCCGACCAAAAAGCCGTCATTTTCCTCAAAGGAGTTCAGCACCTCAATGGGATAAAACCCCATTTCCGCCCTGGCGGGGAACTCTGCCAAACGAGCATGTTCCTTTCCTGCAATGAAACGATCCCTATCGTTCCACAACGGGTTGTCAAGGTCAAAATTCAATATTGTTCCATAAAGAACAGCATATATTTCGATGCACGAGAGGCTGCCGCTGACATGGGCGCCCCTGCTGCCGGCTGCGAGGGCCATGTCCATGGCATGAAGCCGCATCCGTTTGCACATCGCTTTGATTTCCTCTTCTGTGAGTCTTTTTCTGTTCATCAACGACCTCCGTCAACTTTTATGATTTCTCCGTTAATATAAGATGCCTGTTCAGAAGCCAAAAACAACGCCACCTGCGCTATTTCCGCCTTCTTCCCAAGCCTTCTCAATGCTGATTCAGATGCTAGTTTGGTGAGCATTTCATCACTATACTGGTGTATCATCTCCGTTTCAACTGGGCCTGGAGCTATAGCATTCACTCTGATGCCCATTGGTCCCAGCTCTTTGGCCAAACACTTGGTCATCATCATCACGGCTGCTTTGCTGCTGCCGTAGGCTATTTTTCCTGGTTGGGGCTCTATTCCTGCAATAGATCCCATATTAACGATAACGCCTTTTCTCTGACGCGCCATCTTTTTCGAGACCTTTTGTATGATTTGCAGCATAGCGAAATAGTTCACATCGAACAGTTTCCGTATGTCGTCGATTTTCGACATATTCAGCAAACCCACTGTGGATATTCCCGCGTTGTTTATCAAGACATCCACTGTTTCATTCTCATCCAAAATCTGCTTGATGCCACTGTTTACGCTTTCCGTGTCGCTCATCTCAAAATAAACGGGCTTCACCCACACCCCGTTGGAAGACGCCGTTTCGTTCAGCCACGCTTCATGTTCCGGTGTTGACTTTCTCGCACATGCCCAAATGTTATAGTCTGCTGCAGCAAAAGTTTCCACCATCGCCTTGCCGATACCTCTGTTGCTTCCTGTAATGATTGCGTTCATGACTAACAAGTTAGGGTTTTCCCTCCGTCAATAACCAAAGCATGACCCGTGATGTATGAAGAAGCATCAGACAGCAGGAATACAATTGCATTGGCAATTTCTTCCGGTTCCGCATAGCGTTTGAGCGGGTATGACTGGATGTCTTTTGCGACCTCCTCCTCCGAATACACAGCATTTTTCACTATGTTGGTGTTCACACGGCTCGGGTTCACACTGTTGACACGGATATTCCGTGTCGCGAACTCCAAGGCGGCGTTCCTCATGAACGCATCCAAGGCATTTTTCGAGACGGCATACATCACACCGCCCATCGAGACCATTTTCACTCCACTGATGGATTCCGTGAAGACAATAGAGCCTCCCTTGTTCACCTTCTTTTTCTTATAGAGTTTTTGGGTCAGATACATCGGAGCAAATGCGTTGATGCTCACTATACGGTTCATATCCTCATCGTTCAAAAATTGTATCGGGAGGACCTTGGAAATGCCGGCATTGCACACCAGACCGTCTATCGTTGGCAGCGCTTTCACAAGCTCATCCAAAGCATTATCGTTGGTCAGGTCGGCGACAAACATCTGATGCCCATTCGGTGTTTCCACATTCAACATATCCAACGTTTCCGTCAACGTTGCCTCGTTGATGTCAGTCACCATGAGCGACGCACCCATTTTTGCACAAGCAACAGCTGTTGCTCTACCAATCCCTCCACCTGCGCCGGTGACAAGGATGACTTTTCCGTCTAATGAAAATGGATTATACATTTTGGAACTCTTTAGATTGACTGTTATTACACTTTATCAATAAATTTCTATTTCAGGCATTTCCGAATTTCAGATGAACGGTGTATCTGTCGGGGAAATCGTTGAATCTAACCACACTCAAAGGGTGATAGGCCGCAGTAACCTTTGAGACATGCTTCATTATCTCATCCAATTCTTCACGGCTGAACATCGGGCCGACAGCTTGTTGCAGGCCCACGCCAGGGCGCGGATTAAATTCGATCAACATAGGAACCTCATCGGGTGTAAGTGAGAAATCCCAACCTACAACACCTAACTGGGGAATACGTCCATGCAACGCGAGTGCCGCCGCCTTGATCTTGTCCCAACAATGAATCTCGTTCGGAACCTCGTCGGCCAACTCCGGCACATCCATCACATAATAAGAATAACGCTTGCGATCGGTAAGCCGACCTGTTTCAACATTGACTCCAGTATAGCCACCACCGGAACAAACATTATCCATCACCGACCCTTGACTTCCGAAACGCATACACGCATACAACACTTTGCGGAGACCTTTGAAATCTCTGTAGGTCACCACACGGACAGTATTCACCGACGAAGGGTTGAACTGCGCCATCAAAGGATGCTGTTCCACAATTTTCTGAAAAGTGAAATCATAGCGGTATTTGTCAAAGAGAGCCTCATAGTCCTGCCTACTGCTTTGACCTGAAACTTTCATTACGCCATGTCCGCCAAAGGTTTCCACTGACGGTTTCAGGATAGTGTCTTTCCCATAATTCAACAAAGTATCAATTGCCATTTCCCTGGTGAGTTCCCGGCCTTGACCATCATACAAGAAACCGTTAGCATTGTAAACCACCTCCTCCGGCATCAGCACGCCAAGTCCGGGATCCGGGAGACCGAGAATACGCTTCTGCATATTCTTGTCCATATACGCCGGAACGAAGTCGTAGCGGTCAAGATAGGGATAGATGTAATGCACCGCCATTGAACGTGTCACGTAATGATCAGCCTTTATGCCCGAAACACGACTGTAGTATTCGGCATCCAGTTGTGACACATTGAATCCCCATTTCTTAAAATAGGAGTTTTTCTTGCTCACATATTTTTTCCAATCAAAACTGGGGCACATTTCATTGGACAAGAACATCTGGGTGTCAAAATGTTGGTATCGCTCTGACACGGAGGGGGAAACCCATTTCCACAAACGGAAAGCGATGTTCGCAAATTTCATCTTGATGTCGTAACTCATAACCTCAAGAGTGCTATTTAACAACTTTTTATGTATGCGGTACAACAAGCCTGTCTTCTCTTTTATCAAACAGCCCAAACAGAAACGTGACAATTTCTCTTTTACAGGCCTTGTCTTTCTTTTTTCAACAACATTTGCTTCGGACAATTCCGTGAAACAGTGATTCACCTTGGCACTTTTCCCCCGCAATGTCAACCCTAATATCACCCCCTTCCGTTCCGCCCGGCTAACAATTTTATAGCTCAAGGTGTTTACCGCCTTAAAGGAGTTCACCGTAGGTATTTCTTTACCTTTCAGTTCCTCATCAGTAGGATAATAGGAAATCCTTGGTTTTACGATATATCTATCCGGAAAAGCAAAATTGCCCAAATTCATGGCAATCACCCTCTTCCGATACTTTATGGTCGGTTGCACGATATGCGCATGGCTTGCAATCACGCCATAAGCTCCGGCCCCGATAATCGAACGGGCTTCCTTCACCTCCTGCATTTGGGGATAGACAGATCCCTCTGTCCCCCAATGGGGCAACACAAAAACATAATCATATACAGCCTTGTATTTTTTTACATCAGCAATAACTTTGTTTTTGTCGTAAATATTAATCCCACCTACCTGACTTGTCGGGTGATATCCTTCACCTCTGTAGAAATATTGATATTCTTGAAGGTAACCCAGCAAACATATCGTCTTTCCTTTACATTTCAACACAGTGGGAGCGCTTGCTTCCTCTTCATCATGTCCTGCTCCAAAATGAGCGATTCCGTGTTTGTCCAGCAAATCCATAGTATGGTACAAACCCTCCAAATCACAATCGCAGGAGTGGTTATTTGCGAGACTTACAGCATTTATACCCATGTCCACAAGCATTTTAACACTTTCGTCTGGGGAAAAGATTATCGTTCCCAGTTCGGGGGTGTTTTTCTTGTGGCAAAGAATGGAACCATCACCAAACGCGGACTCCAAAGTGCCAATCCTAAGGTCAAAGGATGACAAATGGTCAATTACAGCCTGGTCAACACCACCTGTACGGACAAACGCGCCGCCAGGCATTATATCGCCAACGAAAGCTATGTTAATTCCTTTCCCCATACACAATGTAAACCTTGTTTGCCTATATTTCGGCCGAAGCGAACTATGAGACACTCGTTCCTTTATTCCTTGAAAAGCGCCCTATTTTCTCCACACCATCTTGTTCACGATGCCCGTGTAGCTTTGGATGATTTTCACAACTTTTGTGGAAACATTCTCATCCAAATAATCAGGGACGGGGATGCCATGGTCTCCATTACGGTTCATTTCCACTGCGCAATCCACAGCCTGGAGCAAAGACCCCTCGTCAATGCCGGCAATGAAGAAACAGCCCTTATCCAAAGCCTCGGGACGTTCTGTGCTCGTGCGGATACACACCGCAGGGAAAGGATGCCCCACACTTGTGAAGAAGCTGCTCTCCTCGGGAAGGGTACCGCTGTCGCTGACAACCGCAAAGGCATTCATCTGCAAGCAGTTATAATCATGAAAGCCCAACGGCTCGTGTTGGATGACACGCGGGTCGAGACGGAAACCGCTCGATTCCAACCGTTTGCGACTGCGCGGATGACAGCTGTACAGAATCGGCATGTTATATTTCTCCGCCATGGCGTTAATGGCGCTGAAAAGACTCAAAAAATTCTTCTCTGTGTCAATGTTCTCCTCCCTGTGTGCAGACAACAATATGTATCTGCCCTTTTCAAGTCCAAGACGTTTGTGGATATCGGAGGATTCTATTTCGTTGAGGTTATTGTGAAGCACTTCGGCCATAGGACTTCCTGTAACGTATGTGCGTTCCTTCGGCAGGCCGCAATCGGACAAATAGCGGCGCGCATGTTCGCTGTAAGCCATGTTCACATCACTTATGATATCGACAATGCGCCGATTGGTTTCCTCGGGCAAACACTCGTCCTTGCAACGGTTTCCTGCTTCCATGTGGAAGATGGGGATGTGGAGACGTTTCGCGCCTATGACGCTGAGACAGGAGTTTGTGTCACCCAAGACAAGCACCGCGTCCGGTTTGATTTCCGCCATCAACTGATAACTCTTGGCGATGATGTTGCCCATCGTCTCGCCCAAGTCACTGCCCACGGCATCCATATACACTTCCGGGGCCTCAAGTTTCAAGTCTTTGAAAAAGATACCGTTGAGGTTGTAGTCGTAGTTCTGTCCAGTATGCGCAAGAATACAGTCGAAATATTGTCTGCACTTGTTGATGACCGCTGCCAAACGGATAATTTCCGGCCGTGTGCCAACGATAATCAAAAGTTTTAATTTGCCGTTATATTTAAACATGGTGTAACAATTTTTTTACGTTACTATTGAATGGTCAATTGTCCAAGTTAGTGTCTCAGACGGGGTCAAAGAAAGTGTCTGGCTTGTCCGGATTGAACACCTCGTTGCAGTACATCACCGTGACAAGGTCTTCGGTATCGGAAAGATTGATGATGTTGTGGGTATAGCCAGGGAGCATGTGGACGACTTGGATGTTGTCGCCGCTCACCTCGAACTCAATAATTTCGTCCGTGCCCTCCTTTCTTTCCTGAATCAGCCCGTGTCCCTTCACCACAATAAAAAGTTCCCACTTACTGTGATGCCAATGCTGTCCCTTGGTGATGCCCGGTTTGCTGATGTTTATGCTCACTTGCCCGCAATCCTGAAGATGCACAAGTTCAGTGAAAGATCCTCGTTGATCCACGTTCATTTTCAGAGGATAAGCGACCTTCTCTTTCGGGAGATAACTCAAGTATGTGGAATACAACTTCTTCTCAATAGAATCGCATGGAATGCGTGGAATATTGAGCGTGATTGGTTGCTCATGGAACTGGCGGAGCAGTTCAACAATCCTGCCAAGGGTGATCTTATGTGTTGTCGGAACATAGCAATAGCGGCCTTTCTCATCCGGAATCACATCCAACCCGCTGAACTCGCAGCGATGTTCCCCACCCTGCAAGGCATCCATCATCTCCGCCACCAAGTCATCAATATACAGCAGTTCCAGCTCAACACTGGGATCGTTAACCTGAATAGGCAGGTCACGGGCTATATTGTGGCAAAAAGTGGCAACCGCACTGTTGTAATTCGGACGGCACCATTTTCCAAAGAGGTTGGGGAAACGATAAACGAGTACTCGCGCCCCCGTTTCTTCTTGATATTGCAGGAACAGTTCCTCGCCCGCTTTCTTACTACGTCCATATTCCGAATTTCCAAAACGTCCTGTCAGACTGGCTTGTTGCGAGCTGCTCAGCATCACAGGGCATGTATTCTGGTGTTTTTTCAGGATGTCCAACAAGACAGAAGCGAAGCCGAAGTTGCCCTCCATAAACTCAATCTGTTCCTTGGGACGATTAACACCGGCAAGATTGAATACAAAATCACAGTCCCGGCAATAGACATCGAGATCATCGGGGTTACTGTCAATGTCGTACTCATAAACGGCATCAACTTTAAGGTCGCCATAACAGCGAGCTTTCCCTTCTTTTATATTATTCAGTTCAGCACAGAGGTTTCTGCCGGCGAAGCCCTTGGCACCCGTCACTAATATTTTCATCTGTTCGTTTTTTGTGTTAATATCAGTGTTTTTTATATTCGTTGTCGTTTTATAGAGGTATTCCAAGTCACTTAACGATGTTTGGAATACCGTTTAATTCATTCTGTATATACTCCAGAGAGGCTATTTTCGCCTTCGTCTCCTCGAGATTCAATCGTCGGGTGTTATCGGAATTAAATTCCTCTATTGTGACCTGTTTCACATCCCCGTCCTTAAAAAACTTATCGTAGTTGAGGTCACGGTTGTCGGCAGGCACACGGTAGAAATTGCCCATGTCCTCAGCCTTAGCGCACTCTTCCTTCGTCAACAACGTCTCGTACATCTTCTCGCCGTGACGGATACCTATCACCTTGATTTCCTCCTTTTTCCCGCCAAAGAGTTCACAGACAGCCTCCGCTTGGGTCTGGATAGTACATGCAGGAGCCTTTTGGACAAGGATATCGCCATTCCGTCCGTGTTCAAAAGCAAAAAGCACCAAATCCACCGCTTCTTCGAGGCTCATGATGAAACGGGTCATCTTGGGCTCAGTTAGCGTAATCGGGTTGCCATGACGAATTTGGTCAATCCAGAGAGGGATGACCGACCCGCGGCTGCACATCACATTCCCGTATCGGGTACAACAGATTTTAGTACCGCCGCTATTCCGACTTTTGGCCACAGCAATCTTCTCCTCTATAGCCTTGGTGATTCCCATGGCATTGATAGGATAGGCGGCTTTGTCGGTAGAGAGGCATATCACGCACTTCACGCCGGCATCAATGGCCACATCCAGTGTGTTGTCTGTTCCAATCACATTGGTTTTGACCGCTTCCATCGGGAAAAACTCGCAGGAAGGGACCTGTTTCAATGCAGCTGCATGAAAGACGTAATCCACGCCCTTCATGGCATATTTTAGGGTTGACTTGTTACGCACATCGCCGATGTAGAACTTTATCTTGTTTGACACCTCCGGCATTCTGGCCTGAAAATCGTGTCGCATATCATCCTGTTTCTTCTCATCGCGGGAGAAAACACGGATTTCACCTATGTCGGTGCGAAGGAATCGGTTCAAAACAGCATTTCCGAAGCTGCCTGTACCTCCTGTGATAAGGAGGATTTTGTCTTTAAATACGGACATTTTGATTGGGGTTAAAAGGTTAGAAGTTTAGAGGGTTATCTTCCTTTGTACATCTCTTCATAATACTTTTGGTAGTCGCCGGAAGTGACATTGTCCATCCATTCCTGGTTATCCAGATACCAGCGAACGGTTTTCTCAATGCCTTCCTCAAACTGGAGGCTCGGTTCCCACCCCAATTCCTTCTGGAGTTTGGAAGAGTCTATAGCATAACGCATATCATGACCGGCACGGTCTGTGACGTAGGTGATGAGATTGAGGTCTTCACCCTCTGCCCTGCCCAACAGTCGATCAACCGTATTAATGAGAACTTTTATAAGGTCAATGTTCTTCCATTCGTTAAAACCACCGATATTGTAAGTTTCGGCGACCTTTCCCTCGTGGAAAATGAGGTCTATGGCCCTGGCATGATCCTCGACGTAAAGCCAATCGCGCACATTCTCGCCTTTGCCGTACACCGGCAGCGGTTTTTTGTGACGAATGTTGTTAATAAACAGCGGGATCAATTTTTCCGGAAATTGAAACGGACCATAGTTATTTGAACAATTAGTCACAATGGTAGGCAGTCCGTAAGTATCGTGGAATGCCCTGACAAAATGATCACTGCTGGCTTTAGCTGCGCTGTACGGACTATGCGGCAAGTACTTCAAATCCTCGGTGAAGAATTTGTCACCGTAAGCCAAATGATGCTTACCGCTACTGGCCTTTGAGCTAAAAGGCGGCTCAATACCTTGAGGATGAGTAAGTTCAAGAGCCCCATAAACCTCATCGGTGGAGATGTGATAGAAGCGTTTGCCTACCCATTTCTCAGGTAATGACTCCCAATATAGTTTTGCAGCCTGCAACAGGCTCAACGTACCCATGACATTGGTCTGCGCGAAAGTGAACGGATCTTTGATAGAGCGATCCACGTGGCTTTCCGCAGCAAGGTGAATGATGCCGTCAACATGTTCCTCCTGCATCAACTTATAGATTCCCTCAAAGTCGCAAATATCCATTTTGACGAACTTATAGTTCGGTTTGCCCTCGACATCCTTCAAATTAGCGAGATTTCCCGCGTATGTCAGTTTGTCGAGGTTGATGATTTTATATTCGGGATATTTGTTCACGAAAAGGCGAACAACATGGCTGCCGATAAAACCGGCACCGCCGGTGATAATAATGGTTCGTTTCATAATAATAGAGTTAGAGGATTATTTATTACGGAAGGTGTCGGATGTAACATCTTCCTTGAGTTCATCAATGACACGGAGCAGATACTGTCCATACTGGTTTTTGAGCATCGGCTGGGCGATTTCGCGCAGACGTTCCTCCGAAATCCAACCGTTTCGGTAGGCAACACCCTCAAGACAAGCAATTTTCAGGCCCTGCCTTTTTTCGATGACTTCAACAAAGGTAGATGCTTCCGAGAGGCTGTCATGCGTGCCCGTATCCAACCATGCGAAACCGCGGCCAAAAACACGAACCTTCAATTCCCCGTCTTTCAGGAACTCCTGGTTTACAGTAGTGATTTCCAACTCGCCGCGTGCAGAGGGTTTGATCGTTTTGGCCACGTTTACCACCTTGTTAGGGTAAAAATAAAGGCCGACCACCGCATAATTGCTTTTGGGGGCCTTGGGCTTTTCTTCAATGCTGATACAGTTACCCGACTTGTCAAATTCTGCCACACCGTAACGTTCCGGGTCGCTGACCCAGTAGCCAAAGACCGTCGCCTTATGGTTTTCTTCAGCGTCCGCCACTGCTTTTTTCAACAGTGTGGTGAAGCCGCTACCATAAAAAATATTATCGCCGAGAACGAGACAAGCACTGTCGTCTCCAATGAATTTCTCGCCGATAATGAAAGCCTGCGCAAGGCCATCCGGGGAAGGCTGCTCGGCGTACTCAAAATGCACACCGTAATCGGAACCGTCACCCAACAGCCGCTGGAATCCGGGCAGGTCGTATGGGGTTGAAATAATGAGGATATCCCTGATTCCAGCCAACATCAATGCCGAAATAGGATAATATACCATCGGTTTGTCGTAAATGGGAAGCAACTGTTTGCTGACCCCCTTGGTGATGGGGTACAAGCGGGTGCCGGAACCTCCGGCAAGCACGATTCCTTTCATATAACTAAGAATTATGGATTATGAATTACAAATGAGTGTCAACGAAGCAAAGTTATGTTTATGTCAATCTCGCTTGAAAATATCCCTTGTATAGACCTTCTTTTCCACATCATCAAGGCATGAATCATAGCGGTTGGCAATAATAGCTTGGGAGGATGCCTTGAATTTTTCCAAGTCATTGACCACAAGGGATCCGAAAAAAGTACTGCCGTCAGGGAGAGTAGGTTCATAAATGATGACCTTTGCCCCCTTCGCCTTCACCCGCTTCATAACCCCCTGAATGCTACTCTGGCGAAAATTGTCGCTGTTTGACTTCATAGTAAGGCGATAAACCCCAATCACACACTCACGCTCATTAGCGGCATCATAGTCGCCACGGTTGAAATAGTCATAATAACCAGCTTTCTTCAACACCTGGTCAGCGATGAAATCCTTACGGGTGCGATTGCTCTCCACAATAGCCGACATCATATTCTGCGGCACGTCAGCGTAATTGGCCAGTAACTGCTTGGTATCTTTTGGCAGACAATATCCACCATAACCGAAACTCGGGTTATTATAATGCGTGCCTATGCGCGGATCCAAACAGACTCCATTTATAATATCCTGTGTGTTAAGGCCTTTCATTTCCGCGTAAGTATCCAATTCATTAAAATAACTCACTCGGAGTGCAAGGTAGGTGTTGGCGAAAAGTTTCACGGCCTCCGCTTCAGTGCTACCCATATATAATATGGGTATATCCTCTTTGACGGCGCCTTCTTTGATGACAGCAGCGAACCGATGCGCCCGTTCTTCCAAATGAAGGTTTCCCTGCTCATAGCCCACGATGATTCTGGAAGGGTAGAGATTGTCATAGAGGGCCTTGCTCTCACGAAGAAATTCAGGGGCGAAGATAATGTCCGGTTTTTTCCCGTCACAGGAAAATTTCTCCCTCACCGCATCAGTATAACCCACGGGAATAGTGCTTTTAATAACCATTGTGGACTTTGGGTTAACCTTAAGCACTTTCCCGATGACATCTTCCACTGCGCTGGTGTCGAAGAAATTCCGCGTGCTGTCGTAGTTAGTCGGAGCCGCGATGACTACAAATTCGGCATCGCGGTAACCCGCCTCCCAATCCAGTGTGGCAGAAAGTTGCAATGACTTATTGGCCAAATAATCTTCAATGTAGTCATCCTGTATGGGTGATTTCTTTTGGTTAACCAAATCGACCCTCGCAGGTACAATATCCACAGCCGTCACCTGATGGTGTTGAGCCAACAAAGTGGCGATGGAAAGACCGACATATCCAGTTCCAGCAACGGAAATTTTCATTTTCGAAACAAATTACCCACTACTATTAACGTAAAATTCAACTAAGCACCAATCTCCAAGACCTTCTGAACCCACTTTTTGGGTACACGAGCGTCCCATATTTGAAGTTGTCTGTAACGGTGAATGTCACTTCCTATATAGTTGTAAGCGCCATCCTTCAGCAATTTTTGAGCTTTTTTCACAGCGTCTTCACCGTATGCCCCTGATAACGAAGCGACATTTAACTGAAAACGCAAGCCCATCTTCTTCAATGGTTCATAATCACTTATTTTCATATACAAATATCGCTCGGGATGTGCCAAAATAGGATAATAACCTTTGCCTTTGACGGATTCCAAAATCCCATATAAATCCATGGGAGGTGTATAGTAGGATGTCTCCACCAGCAATGAGTTGCCCTCGTGCCCGTGGGTGAGCAAATCATCTTGTTCCAGACGGTCCAAAAAGAGGCCGTCCATCATGTATTCGGCAGCCAGATTCAGGCGCACTGGCCCATGATAGGCGGCTTTCAATTCGGCGAAACGAGATTTCAGATCTTCCGTTGTGTTCGGAATGTCTTCCATGACATGTGGCGTACACCAAACATCCTTGATTTGAAGCTTCTCATAAGCTGCCAGAATTTTCAAGGATGTTTCCATATCCGCGACACCATCGTCCACCCCAGGCAATATATGGGAATGGCAGTCGGTGGCGCCTATCCAGATTTCAGAAAGAGCTTTTTTACCGAACAACATGATTATGCTTTTGCTGTTGTTGAACCGCCGTCATCCTCATCATGATAGTAGCTGCCGTAGCTGTAACCGTAACGGTAACCATAGCGATAACCGTAGCGGTAACCATACTTGTAGCCATAGCGTCCCTCGTGGGAATATGTTCCGTTCAACACCAAGCACATATTGTTGTACTTGTGCGATTCGTAGAGCTTGTCCAACTCAGGAAGCATGCTTCTTTCCAAGTTGCCGGCACGTACGATGAAGATAGTGTAATCAGCCAAACCACTGATAATTTGCGTATCAGCCACAATGTCAATAGGCGGACAGTCAATGAAAACGTAATCAAAGTCCTTACAAAGAACCTTCACCATGTCGGCGAAGCGTTCTGTGGCAAGGAGTTCCGTCGGGTTTGGCGGAATCGTGCCGACAGGAAGCACTTTCAGATTAGGATGCTTCTCATTGATAGGGACAAGTGTGGTCCGCACATCTTCGATTTTACCTGCCAAGAAGTTACTCATACCAACCTTAGGTCCGTTCACGAACTGCGACATGGAGCAGTGGCGCATGTCACCGTCAATGACAAGGACTCGTTTATTCTTGATGGCCAAGGACATGGCAAAGTTCATTGTAATAAACGACTTACCGCTTCCAGGATTATAAGAGGTGAACATCAAGATATGGCAGTCGCCCTCCTTGCACATGAATTCCACATTGGTACGCATAACACGGAAAGCTTCGTTGATGGTGCTTCGTGATCCAGCCTTGACTACAATTTCCGCCAATTTCGAATTTGTTTCCGAATCATCTTTCTTGTTTCCGAAGAGCCCCTTTAAGATCAAACTCTTCCGCTGGTCACTTTTGACAGCAGCCTCACCCGTGAGCGGGATTTCCGCAATGAAAGGCATCTTCACATTCTTGAGGTCATCGCGTCCGCGAAGGCTCGTGTTCATCTGCTCATTCAAGAAAATAATAATGACAGGTATCACCAAACCAATTGCCAAAGCAGCCAAAAGAATAATCATCTTTTTAGGTTTGATAGGATTGGGTCCGCCGTTCGGATGCTCGATGACTCTGTTATTGTAAGCGGTGAACGCCTGTGACAATTCGTTTTCTTCCCTTTTCTGCAACAAGTAGAGGTACAAGGACTCCTTAACCTTTTGCTGACGTTCCACAGAAAGCAGATATTTGGCCTGCGTAGGACCAGCGGCGATATGTGCGTTCACATCCTTCTCAGTGGTCATGGCACTTTGAATCAGCTTGTTCAGCGTCGCAATCTGATTGTCCAAAGAGGAAATCACAGATCCACGCATGGAAGAAAGCCTCTCGTCCAATTCCAACACCAGCGGGTTCTGTGTACTGCTGCTCGACACAAGGCTGTTGCGCCGCATCATCAATTCGTTATACTTGGCGATCTGATTTTCAATGCCCATATTGTCCACGCCGGAATTAACCGGTAGCAGTTGATCGTGGGAAGCCTCGGATGCGAGATAATTGCGAATATATCGGGTAATGTTAAGACGATTGTTCAAATCCAGGATGTTCCGGGTCACCTCTCTATTCTGTCCAAGATACATTGAAGAGACCGCACCCACATCGGGAAGGAGATTGGCACTTTTGTAGGATGAGATATCATCATCCACATTGCCGAGGTCCCCTTCAATCACCTGCAGACGATCATTGATGAACTGTGAGGTGCTGATTGTAATTTGGTTCTTGTCTCTCAACCAATTGCCATTATACACAGCGACAATCATGTTGATAATGTCATCCGCACGTTTTCTGATGACATCATTCACGCTGATGGAAAGCACATCCGCACCTTTGTTCACCTGCGCCACCGTGATTTTCGAGGAAAGAACGCGGCAGGCAGAGTTCATCGTGGAACGTGTGACATTGATTTTCGGCCACGACTTGTTTTCGAAGTAGTCTGTTTTGGAAACCACAATTCGACCGACGGGCGTTGACACCGTATCCCCAAGTTTTACAGTTATTTTCTTTGAGGAGGCTTTCTCTCCTTTAAATTCGAAATCAGACAACGCCACCTGGCTCTTATCCAGCTTCAGCACCAAGGCTGCGCTTTGGTCATCGGTCAAGTCCAAGAAATCCACTTTCACAGGAAGTGTCTGGTCATAGAGGGTTGTCGGACGGAAGAGGCCGTCGGTCGTATAATTAACATCGAGGTTCAGACGTCTAACGGTTTCCATCTTGTTGTCCATGGACTGGATAGTAATCAGCTCGTTTTGAACATTCACGTTTGTGCTCATCAATCCGACATCGGCGAAGTCTGAGACATCGATGGCGGAGCTTCCTTTTTTGTCCGCCTTAACCAGGATTTTGGCCGTCCGTTGATAAACCGGAGCGGTCTTGAGGATATAAAAGGTGGCGCCCGCCAACATGACAATGGCGGAAATCAGGAACCAGTACCAACGGTTTAGGCACATGTAGATCCAATCTTTCAGCACCACTTCCTGAGTTTTTTCTTCCAATATTTGATTTTGATTTTCCATACTCTTATTCTTAAGGGTTATATGTTAACGATGAAAATGGGTTATGTTTATTCTTTTGCTCTGATATTGATAAGCAGTATGGTGGAGATGAGGGTGGCAACAGCGGATGCCGTTGAAATCCAGAAGGAAGGCGACGCGAACACATTACCGTTTGCGGTGGACTCGCGGGCACGTTTCTTGGTTGGTTCCACATAGATCATGTCGTTTTGGCACAGATAGTAAACAGGGGAATTGGTCACCGAATCTATAGAGGTCATGTTCACCCTGTAGGTCATGACGTTCCCCAAAGAGTCGGCTCGAAGCACCATCACGTTCTGCCTGCGGCCATTGATGGTCATGTCCCCCGCCTTACTCAAAGCTTCCAAAAGGGTCACCTTGTCGGAATTGATGTTATATTGTCCAGGGGCGCGAACTTCACCCAAGACGGAATACTGCAAGTTGGCGTACTCTACCGTTACGACAGGATCGTTGACCAAGTTCCTGGAAATCAGTTCGTTTTTAATGTAGTTTGTCACTTCATTGCGTGTCATTCCCGCAATGTGGATTGAGCCCAACACGGGGAAATCGATGTTGCCGTCCTGGTTGATAATATAGCAAGACACCCCATGTCCGGTGCCCGACATGTTCGTGGTCACCTGACCGCCCACATAACGTGTGATATAGGGCAGATTGAAGAGAGTTGTGAGTTCCGCATCCATGCAGTTCACAACAATAGAGACCTTGTCCTCCGGTCTGAGCCGGATTTCCGGCGACGGGAGGGCGATTTTAGCCGAATCCGCGTTTTGAGCATCCTGGAAATAGCTGATTTTCTTTTCAGTCGCACAGGATGCGAACAACAAGCAGGCCAAGGCCAACAGATAGAACTTGTAATTTTTCATATAGCACGAATTTAATTTATCTTTTCCAAAAAGACAGAGGGGATGTAGGAAGTGGCCACCAGCGCAAGACCTTCAACCGCCACTAAAAGTCGCCGGTTGCCTTTGATGCGCTTGATATAACCGACACAATCCTTGTACGGGCCGTCCAGCACTCTCACCCGCTGCCCTTCCTTGTAGTTGATGCTTTCCACATCCAAATACTGGAGCCGTTCATCTTCGACAGAAGTAACCAGTCTGAACACGCGCATTTCCTCTTCGTCTATAGGGGACGCCACCTTTGCTCCTTCGGTTTTATGGGTGTATAACATCACGCGTCCGAAAAGCTGCTGCTGAATATCCCAGACCTCGGTTTCCGAACAACGGACGAAGATGAGTGACGAGATAGCCGGCCGTTGCACGATGCGATGATGATCACCCGTCACTTTATAGGTCTTGACCACCGGGAAATAGGTTTCCACCTTAAATTCCCGGATGCATCGGTCTATTTCGAACACTTTATTAAAAAACACCTTGAAAGCATACCAATGCCGCAAATGTTCCCCTTGCTGTGTCACGTATAATCTGATAGCTTATTTTGTTTTTGTATGAATCTTTAACGGTTTAATAGGCACAAAATCTACTATTCCTCCCCCAAAAAGGGGAGTTGCACGGGGCATGTTGCACTACAACATATTGAAATCTAAGACCTTATGAACCCAAAAGGACATATATAGACTTCCCCACTTTTTACAATTAAACCTAACGGCAAAGATAAACATTTTTCTTATATATATTACTGATTTAATATATTTTTTTGCACCTTGTTTTTTCAACAACAAGTTAACAAACCAAAAAGAGAAGACTAAATCCCTATTAGTTAAAGAGATTCGCAAAAAGGACAATAAAGGGAAATAAAAGACAACTTTTTAACGATACCGGTCGGCATTATCGGCATCGCCCATCTTCGTGTATGCGTCGTAAAGCCCTTTGCGGATAAGTTGAATTTGATTAGAATCAAAGGCGAACAACAAAGCCTGTTTGTAATATTCCACCGCCTTGTCGGGATGATTGTCGTGCAGGAATGCATCAGCCAGCACCGTAAGCAACGCGGCCGACTGCGGGAACAGCGTGGTAAGGTCGTCCTCCCAAGCGGTCAGTCTGTCCCACTGACCTGATTTTGCGACAGCATCCGCAAATGCACTCCAAAGCTCGTAGTCCGTGTCGTCCTCTCGCAAGGCTTTTTCAAGAAACGCCACTGCCTGGCTGTACTGCTGCGACTTAATAGCGGCCAATCCCTGTGTCTTGTAACTGCCGCCGTCGTTTGACTCCTCAGAGATGGCATCCGACTGTTTTTTGGGGGCATCCTTCCCTGTCAACACATCTAAACGGGACTGTATTTCAGAAGCTTTTCCTGAGTCACCGGTTTTCTCATAACAGGTGGCCAACAAGGTCAGAAAATCAGTGTTGTCGGGAATTTCACGACATATTTTCTCCCATATCGGAATAGCGGACTTGTAGTTTCCATCAGCCACATATCTCTTAGCCAATTCAACCTGGTACCAGATGTTGTCCTTATCGTACTTCACAGCCTGTTTCAACACATTTTCTGCTTCCGAGAATTGTTGCCTTTCCACATACACACGGGAAAGCATGAAATAGGAAGGGGCGTGTTTGGGAGCGTCGGTGAGGATACTGGAAAACATCTGCATCGCGTCCTCATACTGAGCCATATAGTAGTAACGAAGCCCTTTGTTAAAACGGCTGCTGATGGCGCGTTCCGTCACGGCAGTCTGGGAATTGGAAGCGGTATGGCGTGTTTTCTTCCCAGATTGGGCGTATCCACACACACACATAACGCCCACAACCAACAAAAAAAACAACTTTCTCATCATCTGTGACATTTTACTTTTTACCGCTATGTCCGAAACCGCCAGATCCGCGTTCCGTGTCCGACAGTTCATTCAAAGCATAGACCTCCACCAATTCCACCTGTTGGAAACGTGCAATCACCATTTGCGCAATGCGTTCTCCCGGCTGGATTTCAAAAGGAATATGTGAAAGGTTGACCAAAATGACACCAATCTCCCCTCTATAGTCTGCATCTATTGTACCTGGACTGTTGAGGACGGTGACGCCATGCTTGAGGGCGAGTCCACTGCGGGGACGAATCTGCGCCTCGCAGTCGGCGGGCAACTCAACAAAAAGGCCCGTCGGAATCAGTTTCCGTTCAAAAGGCTGCAGCACAACAGGTTCTGGCAAATCCGCACGCAAATCCATGCCTGCCGAACACACCGACGCATACGATGGCAATTCATTCTGGGACTGGTTGTATATCTTTACGGTCATCATAATAATTAACACCTAAATTTAAGCAATATTTTTCATAAAAATGACGTAAGACGTGAGACTTAAGATTTTGGAAGTTATATTGTTTCTAATTCTAATCAAAATAAAACATTTCAAGTTTAATTATGTTTAAGTCAAGGTCTAAGTTTAAGTCTAAGTCTATGTCTAAGTTAAGTCCACGTTCAGGTCACTGCACAATTTTCCTCTCTTTCGTAGCACGGTCATAGAGTTTCTGCACATACTGGTTAATCACCTGAGTGCGGCGCTGATTCATAAGCAGCATTCCCGCTGCGGCTCGTTCTTCCTTGGTCTCATTGACAGAACGCTGTGAACGATAATCCAGAATCACGAGAATCACGGTGTTCTCCCCTACTTCCTTTTCAATCCGCATGACACTTCCTGATCCACCGATTTTTTGTACGTCAATCTGAAATGACACTTCGTTTTGCAAATCATCGAGATAGAGCCATGCGTCATCATCCAAAAGATATTCGATAGAATCGCCCAGCATGGATACCAGCGCGTCTTTCTGTTCAGTGCGACGGTTTTCGTCAAAAAGTATTTCCCGCACTTGAGGCAATTCGACCGAACGGGTGGGCATTTTCACATAATTCACCCGGACAATCTCTTTTTCGACCGTATATCGGTCATCCAAGGATCGGGCAAAATCCGAGATATCCTTTTCGGAGACGACATTATTCGTGTCGTTCATCCAAATTTTGTCAAGATACCTTTGCACTAACAAGGAGTTGCGATAGTCGGTCATTTCGCGGTCAAAGTTTTTTTCTCGTGGGGAGAGATGGCGTTCAGCCTCGTGAAGCACCAATTTCTCCTTCACCCAACTGTCAATAAAGTCACGTGCCATAGCGAGGCTATCCTCTTGCGACAGACCGATTGGCATACCTTCTTGTACTTCGGAGCTGTACAACTTGTACTGGTACACTTGCGCAACCACAGGATCGGCGTTCCTGCGACAGGAGATGCAGAGCAGGATGGCGGCAATCAATAATAACAGTAATCTTCTCACCTTACTTTTTTAAGATGGAACGGAACACTTCCTCATTGAGTTTCACAGGATATTTACGGTGCAATTCCTCCACCCATTCCTTTTCCAGTTTGTCCTGATATTGGCTGATGACCACGGCGCGAACATCATTGAAAGGCTTGTAGGGATTGAGAGAGTCACCCGTGGCGAACTGCGTTTTTATTTGCTCATAGAAAAGCTGCGTACCCACAGTATCCTCAATGGCGGCGTTCCACACTTTTGCCGAGTTTATCTCATAAATCATCAAACCATCGTACACTTCGTTCACCACGTCACGATATTCCGGATATTTGGTCATGAGTTGGGAACTCTCATAGTGCAAAATTCTTTCTCCCACAAAATTAGGGAACACTTGATCCAAAAAATTCGCCATAGTGCTTTTCAGCTGGGCACCTTGGAAGCGGGACAGGTATTGTCCGAACTCCCGGGCGGTAATTGTCTGGTCGGCAAAGGAACACATCGGTTTGAGTTTCCCGATTCCTTTCAAAGAGTCAACGGCGATGTGTTTTGACTGGAAATAATTGTCCGGCATGTTCTTACAGAAAAACTTCATTGCCGCATCTTTACCTTTCTCCTCATAATTATATTCCGCCTTCAGTTTCTCCACCAGCGACTCCTTGCTTTTCTTCGAGCGGGAGTCCCTTGCAAGCCTGTTTTTAATCATATAGGTGAACTCGTCATTCACCGTTGTGTAAATCACAGAGTCAAGGCGGAGAATATGCCAGCCTATTGAAGAGGGCACAGGCTCGGAAATCTCGCCCTGTTTGAGGGTTAGTGCAGCATGTACATAGTTGCCGGGGCGACGGTTAGGGGCGAAAGGTTCCATGTGTCCGCCATTCTTTTTCGTGGCCGCATCGTCAGAGTATTTGGCAACAAGACTATCGAAAGGGATTCCGCTTTGGAATTCCCGTTTGATGTCAGCACACCTATTCATTGCCTCGTTGTGGCTCACATTGCTGTTCAGGGCGGCAGTGTCTTTAACAAATATCTGGGAGACGTACAGTTTTGCCACTGCCGGGATTTTGTTCTGCACATAAACCAAATGGTATCCGAACTGCGTGCGGACGGGCTTTGAGACTTGCCCCACAGGAGTGTAATAAGCCGCAGTTTCGAAAGGGTAGATCATCTCAAGGACGGAAAAATAACCCAATTCGCCCCTGTTGCCGTATTGAGTACGTTTGGTTTGCGGGTTCACACGGTCGCGTGCCGACGGGTCTTCAGAATAGCGGAACGCAGCTTCATTAAAATCCAATCCGTTCAGTATTTCATCCCTGATTTTCATTATTTTGTGATATGCGGTCAGCGTGTCCTTCGGTGAAGCGTTTTCAGGCAACATAATCAAAATATGTGATGCACGCACATGATAACGCGCTCTGTCAACAGTTTCCTCCATCAACTGATCACTCACTTCAGTGTCAATCAGGTACTGCTGAGCGTACTGGTTTTTATAGGACTCCCACTCCCGTTGGAACACTTTCGCTGTATCGAGCTTCATGGCCTTAGCCTCCTGAACTTTCATGCGGTAATCCGTGTAAAGTTGCAGGTAATCGCGCAAATCAGCTTCTGTTGCCTCAGACAACGAGCTGTTTTTCTGATACGCCTTGATGAAATCCGACTTTGTTACAGTTTCATTTCCCACTGTCATCAACACGGGGTCGTCATTCTGAGCATGCAAAAATGTCCACGACAGCACAACCAACAGCACCATTAAACATAATTCTCTTTTCATAACTTACTGAATATCAATAAACATCAATTAATTTTTATGTCACTTTAAAATATGGCAAAGATAAAATATTTTGACAATTACTCAAACAAAAAACAGATTATTTGCGATGGAGAGTCAATATAATCACCTGCGGTCGGCTTCCCAAACGGAAAGGCAGAGTGCCGCCAAGTCCCTCCGACACATAAAGCTGCTGATCCCCCCATTGATACAACCCTCCCCATTCCTTATATAGCCAACAAGACGGGGACCAGTTACCAATTTTAATCTGTCCAGCATGTGTATGGCCCGACAAGGTGAGTGGAATTTGAGTATTCGGCAAAATATCCAACTCCCATTGGGAAGGTGTATGTGAAAGCAACACGGTGAACAGGTTCTCATCAGATTTTATTGTATCATAATCAGTAATACCCTTAAGAGCTTCCCTCATATTGTAGTTTTGCAGAAATACAGATTTCCCCCAATACTCTATCCCAGCCACCGCAACTCGCTCTCCGCCCCTGTTTAACACCACTGATTCATTCAACAACACTTTCCAACCCATAGAACGTTCTATCTTTGCCACTTTACGACTCTCTCTACGTACATTTTTCCTGCTGTACAGACAATAATCATGGTTACCGAACACGGAAAAAACCCCATCTGAAGCCAAGAGTCTGGACAAAACCGGGACAAACGGGGTCAACTCATCCGAACTAAAATTGACAATATCGCCTGTAAAAGCAATCATATCCGGACATTCCTCGTTGACACGTTGCACAACCTTTTCTACAAAAGCAGTCTTTTTCCCGAAAGTGCCGAGATGCAAATCACTCAAATGCGCAATTCGATAGCCATCAAACGATTGAGGTAAATCCTCAAAATACAAATCAACATGCTCAATTTCAAGTTGTTTCCATCCAAACGTGATCCCATAAAGTGCCATCACAGAAACCATACACGCAACAACGACCCCCAGTCGGTTGACAAAAGTACAGGATCTATTACTAATCCTTTCCAACTGTCTGGAAATCAGTAGAAACACTACAAGGATTATCTTAGGGAATGTAAAACAAAGCAAAGTGATTAAAAAAGTTGTCGTAATGACATTTGACGATACATGAAGTAAGAGCAACACGGTTGAAAGCAGCCCAAAAGCAGTCGGAAGAAAGAAAAGAACACGCCAAAATAACGGAACTTTCTGTAAACAATTTTTATATATGTACCTATCTGGCACAAAGAAAAGAATCAGGGAGAAATATAAAAAAAATTTCATTTATGACTTTGGCTGTAACTTTGACTTTGACTATAACTTAGACTTAGACTTAAACTTAGACTTAAACTTAGACTTAAACTTAGACTTAAACTTAGACTTAAACTATTGTGCTATACTGTCTTTGGCGCGGCTGGTTGTGACAAGGAAAACGCCAAAGATAACCAATAATAACGCAACCGGTTTGTTCCAAGTGAAGACATCTTGCCCCACAGCGATGGCCAAGGCGGCGGTAATGATAGGCTGCAGGTTGCTGTACATGCTGACTGTCGTGGGGCGGATATGGCGCAGCGCGACAGGCAGGAGATAGTAGGCCAGCACCGTGGCGAAGATGGCGACAATGCCCATGTTGACGTAGGCCATCGCGGGAGCTGTACCCATGAGTATCGGGGAATCTTTCACGGTGGGGATGGCGAGCGGGAGGCTCAGAACTGCGCTGAACAGGAACATCCACTTCATCATGGTCACGGGCGAGTATTTCGGGGAGATGGCACGGGTAACCAAGAGGTAGGTGGCATAGAACAAGATATTTACGAAACAAAGCAATGCACCGATGTTGCTATAATGCGCATCGCCGTGCAGCGAGAACAGAATCATCATCAGTGCGCCGGCGATGCCGAAGAAAACACCTAAAGCCTTCCGCGTGGTAATAGGCTCTTTCAGGAAAACGGCGGCCATCAGCATTACCACCAACGGTGACATGGCGGAAACCAGCGATACGTAAGTAGGTGATATATAGCGCATTGCTTCGGCAAAAGCCCACAGCGTACCATACAAGCTGACCGCCCCGAACACGATCATCCATATATCGCGCTTGGCGACTTTCTCGTGCGGAGTGAACAGCGAAATGATCCAGAAACCCGCCGCCCCAACTACCAGCCGCAACGCCGTATAAGCCTCCGGGGTGATGTACTCCGGCACCACCGCCTTCGAACAGTTCGGGTTGACCCCAAAGATGATATAGACGGTCAGCACCGCGAGGTGGCCGATCCATTTTTTGTTCAATTCAGAATTCATAATGCATAATGCATAATTAAAAAGGGCTGTTGCCGGTTATGGCAGAGCCCTTGGGTGGTTTCAAGTTTCAAGGTTCAAGTTTCAGGTTCAAGGTTCAAGGTTCAAGGTTCAAAGTCTCAAGTCTCACGTCTTAAGTCTCACGTCTTCGTTAGTTTTTCATCGCGGCAATCTCCTTGACGGCCTGGATGCAGGCGTCGATGTCGGCCTCGGTGTTGAAGGCGCCGATGCTGAGACGCACTGTACCGTCAATGTCGAGGGTGCCGAGGCATTCGTGTACCAGCGGGGCGCACTGCAGACCCGTGCGGCAAGCGATGTCGTAATCCACATCCAGCATGGTGCCCACGTCCATGGCCTCGAAGCCCTTGATGTTGATGGAAAGCACCGGATTCTGGTTCTCCACAGAGGTCGCGCAATAGATGATCACACCGGGAACGTCCTTGATACCGTCGCGGAGACGTTTCCACAACACCATCTCCTGATTGTGGATGTTCTCGATACCCTTCTCGGTGATCCATTTCACGCCAGCGTGCAGACCGCTGATACCCAACATATTGATAGTACCGGCTTCCAAACGGTAGGGATATTCCTCAAGGTGGTCACGAACGGCAGATTTCACGCCGGTACCGCCGAAGCGGGTGTGGCGCACCTCAACGCCTTCACGCACGTAGCTGCCCCCGATGCCGGTGGGTCCCATCAGGCACTTGTGGCCCGTAAAGGCGTATGCATCAACGTTATAATCGATCATATCCATCTTCACCGCACCGGCGCCCTGGCTGCCATCGACCACGAAAGTGATTCCGTGTTCCTTGCAGACCTTGCCAATCTCTTTGATAGGCTGCACCGTGCCGATGACGTTGGAGCATTGCGTGCAGACCACCATCTTGGTGTTCGGACGGATGGCTTCCTCGAATTGTTCCGGATGCACATAACCCGCTTCATCGAAAGGCAAATACGTCACCTCGATAATTCCCTCTTTCTCAAGATGATAAAGCGGACGAAGCACAGAGTTGTGCTCCAGCATCGTGGTGATGACATGAGAACCTTTCTGCGCCAGACCCTGAATCAGAATGTTCAGGGAATCGGTAGCGTTATAGCTGAACGTCAGACGTTTTTCATCCGTACCGCCGTTAAAGAGCTTTGTGAGCATCCGGCGGGTTTCAGTCAGAACCTCACCCGTCTCAATGCCGGCGTCATAGCCCGCACGTCCGGGACTCACACCATGAACACGATAAAAATGATCCATAAACTCGTAAACCTCATTCGGTTTCGGGAAAGATGTTGCTGAATTGTCTAAGTATATCATATTTTTATGTTTTGAATTTTCCAAGCGGCAAAGATACACTTTTTTTGGACTTGAGACTTGAGACTTAGGATTTTGGAGATGAGACACTTCCGTCCATTATTCGTCAGCATGGTTGCCTTCCAAGATTTTTTGGAATAACGGATTAAAAAGAGGAGCTTCGACGAGAATTTGGTTGCGGGTCACGGGGTGGTCGAAGTAGAGCCGGCGGGCATGCAGGCAGATGGAGGCGTCGAGCTCGGGACGTTTGGCACCGTACTTGATGTCCCCTTTGATGGGGTGTCCGATGTGCGAGAGTTGCGCGCGGATCTGATGATGGCGGCCTGTATGCAGTTCCACTTCCAAGAGTGAATAGCGATCCGAATGCGCCAGCAAGGTGTAGTCCAGTTCGGCATATTTCCAGCCTTCTTTCTCTGTGTCAGAAATATACGATTTGTTCTTCTCCGCATTCTTGAACATATAGTTCACCAATTTCCGTTGCGGAATCTCCGGAATGCCTTCCACAATCGCCCAATAGAACTTATGCATCTCATGCGCCTTCAACAGTTTGTTCATGCGGTCGAGAGCCTTGGAGGTGCGCGCGAAAGCAATCGCGCCACTCACCGGTCGGTCGATACGATGGATGAGGCCGCAGAAGACGTTGCCTTCCTTCTGCTTCTGCACGCGGATATAGTCGCGAACTTTCTCCACCAGCGGTTCCGCACCCGTGTCATCACCCTGCGCCAGTTCCCCGGGCAGCTTGTTCATGATAACCAGATGGTTATCTTCGTAGAGAATGCGTTTGGTGAATTCCTCTCGGGTTTCAGTATTGTTCTGACTCATTCGGGAAAGTGTTTTCTTTCACATCAGAAATATAATGCTCGATGGCACCCACAATCTCCTCGCTCAGATTGAGATAGCGGCGCAGGAAACGCGGAGTGAACTGCTGCGTGATGCCCATCATATCGTGGAAAACGAGCACCTGGCCGGAAGTGTGGCGGCCGGCACCGATACCGATGGTCGGGATTTCCAGACTCTCCGTCACCTCTTTGGCGAGGGAAGCGGGAATCTTCTCCAACACCAGTCCGAAACAGCCGTGCTCTTGCAACAGCAGCGCGTTTTTGCGAAGCTGTTCTGCTTCCTCTTCCGAGGTGGCGCGCACCGCGTAAGTACCGAATTTATTGATGGATTGCGGAGTCAAACCGAGGTGACCCATCACGGGGATGCCCGCACTCAGGATGCGGTCAATGGACTCGATGACCTCTGCCCCACCCTCCAGTTTGATGGCATCGGCGCCGGACTCCTTCATGATGCGGATGGCCGAGTTGAGCGCCTCCTTGGAGTTGCCCTGGTAGGTGCCGAAAGGCATATCCACCACCACGAGGGCGCGCTTCACGGCACGCACCACCGACGAGGCGTGGTAGATCATCTCGTTGAGCGTGATGGGAAGCGTGGTCTTGTAACCGGCCATCACATTAGCGGCGGAATCGCCCACCAAAATCACGTCTATCTTGGCCATATCCAGCAACTTGGCGATGGAATAGTCATAGGCTGTTAACATCGCGATGCGCTCGCCCTGGGAACGCATCTTCATCAAAGTGTTCGTCGTCACCTTCGTGACATCCGTGGATAAATACTGTGACATTTTTCCGAAAAATTATGGCGGCAAAGATAGTATTTTTTCTATTGGCTGTTGCCAGCAACTATTACCTTCATATAGACTTAGACTATGACTTAGACTTTCGCGAACATTATTGTCTTAATTTGGGCGTTCCTGCGCGGCTTAGGGGGCGACGATTCCAAGCGTCGCGAACACGCATTAACGAGCCCACGTCGGAGAACGTTGTCCCCTCCTGCCGCGCCGTCGGGCTATCCGCTCAAATGGTGACAAAACCGGCCACGCCAACTATACCACCGCCTCGAAGATCCGCTTTCCGTTCCACTCGATCCATTCCGGCTCATTCTCCTCCTTGTTCTTCGAGAAGTCGAACGTGACGAGGTAGCCCTCGTCCTTGCCACGGGTGGCGAGGTACTCCGACAGCTGGTCGCGGCCCTTCTGCTCGTACTTGTCGCCGCGCCAGATCTTCAGCTCCACCACGAACTCCTCCTGTCCGTAGGTCACGATAAGGTCCATCCGGCGGTTGTCGCGGGTCTGCGGCTCCACGTAGTAGAAACCCGTGCCGTTGATAATGGGTTTCAAGAAGCTGAGGAAAATCAACCTTCCCTGCCGCTCGATGAACTTCCCGTCTTCCTCACGGTACTCCTCGCGCATCAAGTCGTGGAAACGCTGCAGTACAAACTCCATATTCAACCGCCCATCGGTCACATAGTTATAGTTTATGCGCAGTTTCCCCATATCCGCAATGTTCTGCTCGGCAATGAAATAGTTGTTCAGCACTTCCTCGAAAATGATGTTATGGATGCTCACTTTCCGATTCGCATCATATTTGATAATGCCGAACATCGTGGCGAAATCTATCACCGGGTTGTTGGGATCGTATGTGATGTTATCACCAAGAATGGAGAGAGAATAGATAAACCGTTTTAATTCAGGATATTCTTCCAGATTCCTGGTCATACTGGTAAAGAGCGTGTTTTTGTTGAATATGGTGGTTTTCGCTGCTTCCTGCACTCCGTCCATCGTCCAGTTCCGTCCCAACTCCTCGTCTATCACCTTGCAAAGTTTGCTCACCAAAAACGGATACCCGCTCGTGTATTTGTAAATCTCTTCGCTTATCGCCTTGATGTCCATGTCAGTATGCCTGTCGTTTTCGTAATCGCCGAGCATCTGGGCAATCTCCTCGGGGTGGAAGGTCATGTCCACATTGAAATCGGCG
>CAMJPH010000003.1 GCA_946407715.1 uncultured Bacteroidales bacterium
GATAACAACCATTATTTACAATGTCATTAATAGATAACATCCTCCGCTGTCGCACTCTCTCCATTACCGGTATGGCAAAAAACACCGGTAAGACGGTGACGCTCAATTATTTGCTTGAGCACCTTAAAGCTTTACATAAAGTTGTCGCGGTGACTTCCATCGGCATTGACGGGGAGAAGACGGATCAGGTGACACAGACGGAGAAGCCGGAAATCGAGCTCTATGAAGGGACAATTTTCGTGACTTCGGAATACCATTACCGGCAACGCTTGTTGCTTTCGGAAATATTGGATCTCTCAGAGGAGAGCACCTCGTTAGGGCGTTTGGTGACAGCGCGGGTGTTACAAGCGGGCAAGGTGATCTTGTCGGGACCGGCGACCACGGGCGGCGTTCGCAGATTGTTGGACAGAATGAGCGAGTATGGCGTTGACCTCACCATCGTGGACGGGGCGTTGTCGCGCAAGAGCCACGCCTCGCCGACCATCGCCGACGGGCTGATTCTCTCCACGGGAGCGGCCATCGCCCCCGACCTCAACACCATCGTGAAGAAGACCACCGAGTTGCATAATCTGATGCAACTCCCTGAATATGAGACTTCCAAAACCGACGAGCTTTTGCAGATCGAAAATGGCATCTTTGCCTTGGAAGACGGAAACCTTGTCTCCCTGAATATCCCATCTTCCTTGTTGTCTGACAAATATAAAGCCGAACTTTTCTCGCACGGCAATCACCTTTTCCTCAGCGGCATCCTCACCGACATGATGCTGAATTTCCTGCGGATGCAACCCGAAGTGAAGAATTCAGTGGTTATCGTCAAGGATTTCACCAAAGTGTTCGTCACTCCGATGAATCTGAAGCTTTTCCTGAGCAAAGGCGGCCAACTCCGCGTGCTGAAACGTCCGAATTTATTAGCTGTTACGGTTAATCCCGTTGCACCGAGCGGGTTTACACTCCCATCTGAAATGCTCGTCAAAGCGATGGAGGGGGTGTTTGACGTGCCAGTAGTGGACGTGCTCGGAAGAAGTGAAATCAATAACTGATTAACAATACATATTCGCAGAATGTTGTTTATTTAGAAATCATGCTAAAAAATATTTGAATAATACAAAAAACATATTTGAATCGTGTTGTTTGTCACTTTTCTAAAAAAAAAGCGACTCCAAATAGTGACCAAGTCCCATATATATTGTATTTTTGCAGCGTAATAAAAAAAACAGTTATGTGTACCGCAACGATAACCTATACAAAAAACAGACATGAAATAGATTTGCTCCTATCTGTCATTAAGAAGCTCGGAGCAGTTGTGTCAATTGACAATTCCGATGATGTTGAATATAATCCTGATATAGTTCGTAAAGTGGAAGAAGGGAGAGCTGCTTACCAAAAGGGTGATTATGAAATTTTGGATTTGGATAATTTATGGAAATAGTTCTATTACCTTCAGCCAAAATAGACTTGGATTTTTGGCAACAATCAGGTGATATACGTGTTAAAGAGAAGATTTCCAAACTATTGGCTTCCATAAAAGAGAATTATAGAAAAGGGATCGGACACCCTGAGCCTTTGAAAGGAAACTTGTCTGGGTGTTGGTCTCGTCGCATAGACAAACAGAACAGGATCATATATCAACCTATAGAAGAAAGGCAACACATTCTTATATTGTCACTTCGAGGTCATTATTCTGACAAATAAGCAAGTGTAGTACAGCAATTGTTTCCGTAATTTCTCTCTGTAGGGAAAATTCCACTTCAAAAAAATCGTATTTTCGCGCCCTCAAATTATGAAAGAGAAAAAAATTTCCATACGTGGCGCGAAGGTCAACAACCTGAAGAATATTGATTTGGATATTCCGCGCAATAAGTTCGTGGTAATCACGGGGTTGTCTGGCTCCGGAAAGTCTTCGTTGGCGTTCGACACGCTCTACGCGGAGGGACAGCGGCGGTATGTGGAGAGCCTCAGTTCGTATGCCCGGCAGTTCATGGGACGCATGAAGAAGCCCGATGTGAAGTCCATCACGGGCATCCCGCCGGCCATCGCCATTGAGCAGCAGATCCTGTCGCGGAATCCGCGTTCGACTGTGGGCACCGTGACGGAAATCTACGAGTACCTGAAACTGCTCTTCGCCCGCATCGGCCACACCTATTCGCCGGTGAGCGGACAGGAGGTGAAGCGCCACGACGTGAAAGACGTGTTGCGTTTCATTATGCAAACTCCTGATGGCGAGCGCATTTATGTGCTTGCGCCCATGGTGATTCCCGAAGGGCGTTCCGTCGGCGACCAGCTGCTGATTCTCCGGCAACAGGGTTTCAACAGAATGGTGTACAATTCGCAACTTTTTGAGATTGACGATGTTATCAAGATCGAAAAGGAACCAGATCCGAAGAAACTGTATGTGATGGTGGACCGTTTCAAGTCCGACAATTTGGCGGCGCAGCAGACCCGCGTGACGGATGCGGTGAACGTGGCTTTTTCGGAAGGAAAGGGCGTGTGTGCGGTGCTCCGCGAAGGGGAAAAGAGCGTGTTGAAGTCCTTCAGCAACTTTTTCGAGGCCGACGGCATGACGTTTGAGGAGCCGACGGTGAACATGTTCAGCTTCAACAATCCTTACGGGGCGTGCAAGACCTGTTCCGGTACGGGCATGGTGGAGGGCGTGAACCCCGATCTGGTCTTCCCCGACCGCTCGTTGTCGGTGGCGGAGGACGCGGTGGCCTGCTGGCACGGAGAGGTCATGAGCGAGTGGAAACGCCATTTCATCCGTTATGCCTCCAAACTCGACTTCCCCGTCTATCGCGCCATCGACGACCTTACCGAAGAGGAGTACAACCTGCTTTGGTACGGCGATGTGAAGCACGATGTGCATGGCATCACACAGTTTTTCGATTTCGTGGCCGCCAACACTTACAAGATCCAGTTCCGGGTGATGCAGGCGCGCTACCGCGGGCGCGAACTCTGTCCCGAATGCCACGGCACGCGTTTGCGCAAGGACGCGCAGTACGTGAAGGTCAACGGCAAGTCCATCGCCGAATTGCAGAACATGCCGGTTTCGGAACTGAAGAAATTCTTCGAAAACTTTGAATATCAAAACGATAATGAAAAAGAAATCGCCAAGATTCTGATGCGCGAGCTGACCACCCGTATCGGACTGTTGGACGAGGTGGGACTCGGATACCTGACCTTGGACCGCAACTGTTCCACATTGTCAGGCGGTGAGTCACAGCGCATTAACCTGGCTACCTCGCTGGGCAGCAGTCTCGTGGGGTCCCTCTACATCCTTGACGAACCGAGTATCGGACTGCATCCCCGAGACACCCAGAACCTTATCAACGTGCTGAAACGGTTGCGCGACATCGGCAACACGGTGGTTGTGGTCGAGCACGACGAAGCCATCATCAAAGCTGCCGACTACATTGTCGATATCGGTCCCATGGCCGGGCAGTTTGGTGGCGAGGTGGTCTTCTCAGGCACGTTCGGCAAGTTGTTGTCGCAGAAAAAGAATCTGACAGCCAGCTATTTGCGGGGCATGGTGCCGGGCGCCGAAGGTAAAGACGTGATGCGCATTCCGTTGCCGAAATACCGCCGGAAGTGGCGCAACTATATAGAGGTGCAGAATGCCCGCGAGCACAACCTCAAGAACATCAGCGTGAAGATTCCGTTGGAGTGTTTCACGGTGGTGACGGGCGTGAGCGGATCGGGCAAGAGCTCGTTGGTGACGGACGTTGTCTATCCGTCCGTGGCGCGACTGTTGGGTGATGCCAATGCGCCGAGGCCGGGCCGTTGCGGCGGCGTGTCGGGCGACATGACCAAGGTCAACGGCGTGGTGATGGTCGATCAGGATGCCATCGGGCGTTCCTCTCGCTCCAACCCCGCCACATATCTTAAGATTTTCGACTATATTCGTGAGCTTTACGCGGCTCAGCCCTTGTCCAAGCAGCGCAACTACAAGGCGGGCTTCTTCTCCTTCAACGTGGCAGGCGGCCGCTGCGAAGAGTGTGAGGGCGAGGGCATCATCCATATCAACATGCAGTTCATGGCCGATGTGGAAATGGTCTGTCCGTCGTGTCAGGGCAAGCGCTTCCGCGACGACGCCTTGGACATCAAGGTTTCCGACAAAGATATCAACGACATCTTGAACATGACGGTAAACGAGGCGTTGGACTTCTTCAACAGTCTGACTCCCAATGATATCACAGCGAACATTTTGCGCCGTCTGCAGCCGTTGAAAGACGTGGGGCTGGAGTACTTAGTGTTAGGACAACCCTCCTCGACTTTGTCGGGTGGTGAGGCCCAGCGCGTGAAATTGGCCAACTTCTTAGCACAGGACGACGACAAACAGCGCAAACTCTTCATCTTCGACGAGCCGACCACAGGTCTTCATTTCCACGACATCCACAAACTATACGACGCCTTCAACCGGCTGATCGAGCACGGCAACACGGTTTTGGTCATTGAGCACAACACCGAACTCATCAAGTGCGCCGACTGGATCATCGACCTCGGTCCTGAGGGCGGCGACGCTGGCGGCAGCATCGTGTTTGAGGGTACGCCGGAGGAGTTGGTGAAATGCGAAGGGAGTTACACGGCGGAGTGGCTGCGGGAGAAAGTTAGCAGTTAGTAGTTAGCAGTTAGCGCGAAATACTCCTATCCGAGTTTTTTTCCAAAACTGTCTCCTTTTGGGCGGTTTTTTATTGATGTTTGGTTTGACTGTGCTGATTCAAATGACCATTTTTATGACGGCTCCTATGGAGAATTCGACACCGATACGAAAGTTCTGGTCGTGAAAGAAGGGGAACGGTGGAAGGTTCTGGGATTCAAATAATCAACGATAGAGACGCAAGATTTTGCGCCCCAATTGTTCCCCATATCCCTTTTTTGCTTATTTTTGCAGCGGCAATTTTTAGGTTTGCCTCGTAAAATCGTACCGTTATGAAATACCCCATCGGCATACAGACATTCGAGGACATCCGCACGGAAGGCTACGCCTACGTGGATAAGACGGCGCTGGCATATAAGCTCGTTTCGGAGGGCAAATACTACTTCCTGAGCCGTCCCCGCCGGTTCGGCAAGAGCCTGCTGCTCTCCACCCTGAAGGCCTACTTTCAAGGCAAGAAGGAACTGTTTGATGGATTGGCGATGGCTGGACTGGAGAAGGAATGGAAGGAGTATCCCATTTTCCATTTCGACTTCAACACCGGGCTGTACACCAATCTGGAAGGACTCAACTCGACCATAGACTACCAGCTCCTTAAGTTGGAGCAACGGTTTGGTATTGACAAGGCAAGCTTTTCGCTTTCCGACCGATTCAAAGAGCTTATTTCGCGCGCGTACGAGCAGACGGGCCAAAAGGTGGTCGTTCTCGTGGACGAGTACGACAAACCGTTGTTGGAGACTATAGGCAACCCGGAACTGCAGAATGAATACCGCAAAGTTCTGAAATCGTTTTACGGGGTGGAAAAGACCATGGACTCCCACATCCGGTTCGCCTTCTTCACCGGGGTGACCAAGTTCTCGAAAGTGAGCATCTTCAGCGATTTGAATAATCTGTCAGACATATCGTTAGATTATCGATACGGTGCTATTTGCGGCATTAGCGAACAGGAAATCAGGGAGAACTTCGACACCGAGGTTGCTGAACTGGCTGTTGAGAACAGTATGACGAAAGACGAGTGTTATGCCATGCTGAAATCAAGCTATGACGGCTACCATTTCAGTGCCGAATCAGCAGGGATGTACAACCCGTTCAGTCTTTTGAAGACGTTGGACTGTAAGCGTTTCGGCGACTATTGGTTCGCAACGGGCACACCGACTTTCTTGGTGGTGGTTTTGCAGCAAACCGACTACCCGCTCGACCGGCTCACCACCGAGGAGGTGGACGTGCGCACAATGGACAGCGTCGATATGATGTACAGCAACCCCATTCCGTTGCTGTTCCAGAGCGGCTATCTCACCATCAGGGATTTTGACAAAGAGTTCCAAAGCTACCGCCTCGGATTCCCGAATGAGGAAGTGGAGCGAGGCTTCGCGCAGTTTTTGGCCACCTACTACTTTGCAGGCGGCATGAACGGCTCGTTCACCATCAACAATTTCGTCAAGGATGTCCGGAATGGCGACATTGAAGGCTTCATGACCCGTCTGCAAGCATTGTTCGCCGACGGCGACTACCAAGTGATGGGAAAGCTGGAAATCTATTTCCAGAACACGTTGTCGGTCATCTTCAAGCTGATGGGGTTGTATGTGCAGGTGGAGCGTCACACGAGCCGCGGCCGCATGGACGTGACCATCCAGACTCGCGACTATGTCTATGTCATGGAGTTGAAAGTCGATAAGTCCGCTGACGAGGCCTTGAAACAGATCGAGGACAAACAGTACGCCGACCCCTTCGCCGCCGACCCGAGGAAGTTGTTCAAAGTCGGGGTCTGTTTCGGCAGCGAGAGCAAGGGTATTGACGAGTGGAAGGTGGTGGAACGATGACGGTGGGACGTGTTGGGTTGGTTAGGGCTCAACCCACAATAATCCCCACCTCCCCAGCGTTATCCATGGCATAAAAACCGCCATTATGTCCAAAATCTTCCCTATCTTTCTTACTATATTGCTCTGTGCCGCAGCAATCCTCCCCGCTGCCGCGCAATCCACAAACACCATCAACGGCGTGTTCGACTACGATAAGGCAAAAAAAGTGGTGAAAAACATCAACAATATCCGGCAGTCACAAGGGCTACGGCCCCTGAAGATGTATGCCTCACTCACAGAGGCCGCCATGCTCCGTGCCGCTGAGTTGGCATTCCAAAGAGAGGGAAACGGGTTATACAATGCAAACACGCCCCGTCCAAACAGCGGAAGCGAAGGAATGTTGCTTGAGGAACAATGCCCATCCCTGAACTTCGCCGGCGATCTCGGGTTCGCATGTGCCATCCGCCCCTTCACCGACATCGGCCCAATCGTCAAAATGCTGAACCAGAAGACCGTGCAGGAGGGAGTTACTTGAAATCCTCCCGACAATCCATCGGGTGCGGCGTATTCCTGTCGCCAGACGGATATTACTCCTGGACCATCTACCTCACCTCCGCTGCCGCCACCAAAACGGACATCCCGAGCGGACAATGGACGGTGGATGTCGTGATTGCGCGGAAAGCGTTGAAACGGCTTATGTTCTTGCAAACGAATTCTTGAAGCGATTGTAAAAACAAATTGGAAGTTGCGCCCGACATCACCTACGTTTTTGAGCTGAAGGTGAACGGCACGGCGCAACAGGTTTTGGACCAGATCAACAGAAAATGCTATTTGCTGCCTTACGAGACCTAAGGCTGCGATGTGGTGAAAGTGGGTGTTCGTGACGGGGTTTCCCTTGTCCGTATCGAAAGCCTTGCGGAGGGGTCCTATTGTTTCTTTCCGTGGCAAAAAGACAAGATGTTCTCTTCCGTTTCCGATTTGATTATCCTACGAGGCTGTTATAATGCGGAGAAGCACGAGTACCGTTTCTGAAAAGGGTGGGTATGAGTATGTGGTCGATATAGCATTAAAGATTTTTACGGCACATCCCGCTATCAGAAAAAATTTATCTTTGCATTTTCAAACAAACTGCTCCTATGAAGAATAAAATCTTCCGATACATCCTCATTTGCGCCATGGCTTTCGGGATTTCTATTGCATTTGATTTTATTTCTGGCAATAAAGAGACATCGTCCATTCTCAAGGAAGCCGCAATATTCAGCATCGGATTCACCGTTCTGTGGGGTTTGATTGTGGAACGGATGCAGAAGAAACGGGAGCAGGAGAACAATAACAATTCAGAGGAATCTTGCGAAGCCCCTGATTCAAACAGTTAACAGCATTATGGTATTATTGGACATTCCGCGTGTTGCCACCGTCATCGAGACTATCTACAGTTGGGTGTGGAGCCCGGCATTGGTGGGGCTCTGCCTTCTTTCAGCACTCTATTTCTCCCTTCGCACTCGCTTTGTGCAGGTGCGCCGCTTTGGCGAGATGTTCCGGCTGCTCTTCAGTACTGACAAGAAGCAGAAGACGGGCATCACCTCATTCCAGGCGTTCGCGATGGCGTTGTCGGGGCGCGTGGGCACGGGCAACATCGTGGGGGTGGCCACAGCCATCGGTTTCGGCGGTCCGGGTGCCATCGTCTGGATGTGGGTCATCGCTTTCTTCGGGGCCGGCAGTGCTTTTGTGGAGGCCACGCTCGCCCAGATCTTCAAGGAGAATCATAACGGACAGTTCCGTGGCGGTCCCGCCTATTATATCGAGAAAGGGCTGCACAGTACCTTCTTCGGCTGTTTGTTCGCTGTTATCACAGCCATTGCCTGTGGCTTTTTCTTACCTCCGGTGCAGTGCAACGGTATCGCTCTGTCCATGTCGCAATCGTTCGGCATCGCCCCATGGATTGTCGGGCTTGCAGTGGCGTTGATACTCGCCTTGGTCATCATCGGCGGGGTGAGGCGCATCGCCAACGTGGCGCAGATAGTCGCTCCCTTCATGGCTATCCTCTACATACTGCTCTCCATTGTGGTACTTGCCATCCACTACAAGTTAGTGCCCGGTGTCTTTCTCGACATGTTGCGTGGCGCGGTGGGCGCGGGTCCGCTGGGCTCCGCCATCCTCGGCAGCACCATCTCCTGGGGCGTGAAACGCGGCATCTACTCCAACGAGGCAGGGCAGGGCACCGGACCCATCGTGGCCGCCGCAGCCAAGGTGAGTCACCCTGTCAAACAGGGACTCGTGCAGGCTTTCTCCGTCTATATCGACACCCTGCTGGTCTGCACCGCCACGGCCCTGATGATCCTCGCCTGCCAGACTTACAACATCATTGATACTGTGCAAGTGACGGCCCCCGGCGAGACCGCGGTCACTTACCTTCAACAGAACCCCGACGCGCCCGCCGGCGAACCTGGCGTATTCTATACTATCAGTGCCATCAGTACGATTATTGGCAAACGCGCTGCTGGCGATATAGTTTCCATCGCTCTCTTCTTCTTCGCCTTCACCACCATCATGGCCTATTACTACTACGCCGAGACCAACCTCATATACCTCTTCAGCCGTTTCCGTCGCTGGCAACTTCACCGGATGCGTGAGAAAGGCCGGAGTCCTGATGACATTGAACGTGAAAGGAATGATCTGGAACGCGCCGACAGAATTTTCGGCGACGACCGAAGCGAAAAGATTGTTGTATGGGTCTTGCGCATCTGCACCATTACGATGGTGTTTATAGGCTCGCTGACCACCAGCGGCGTAACTTGGACCTTGGGAGACATCGGCGTGGGGGCCATGGCTTGGATCAATATCATCGCCATTATTCTGCTATCACCTAAGGTGTTACGTGCCCTCCACGACTATGAAATGGAAAAAAAACAAGGTGTGGAGCCAAACTTTGACCCCAGTAGTTTAAACATCGAAAATGCAGATTTTTGGGAGGAAGCTCAGAAGTAGGAATTCTATAAGTGTTTGTGTAAAGTTTCCGCGATAATATCGGCGGCATGGCCGTCACCATACAGCACAATAGGGAAAATCGGCGGCACATCAATCAGATTCTGAACGGTTTGCAGGATGGCGGCGGGTTCCGTTCCGACCACATGGTTGTAGCCGCAGCCTACTAATTCCGTCCATTCGGTTTCGTTGCGGAGGGTGATGCAGTATTTCTGCATGTAGTATGCCTCTTTTTGCAGGCCGCCGCTGTCAGTCATCACTAATGAGCAGTGGCTCAGTAAATAGAGCATTTCCAAATAGCCGACTGGCTCAATGAATTGGATGGACGTATGGTCAAAGGGATAGCCGATGGCTTCTAAGCTTTTGCGAGAGTGCGGATGTAGCGGGCATACGATGGGGATGATTTCGCCCGTCTGTTCAAGAGCGTAAAGCAACTGTCTGAGTATATGAAGATTATCCACATTTTCGGCACGGTGGAAAGTGCAGATGGCGAATCGGTCGGGTAGGGTGGTGGCGGGTTTGCGCATGTGTGAGGCGAACTCTCGGGCTGCATCTTTCATCACGTCGCCGCTCATCACGACTTTTGCGTCGTTCGTCAGCTGTCTTTCTTTACAGAGTTGATTCATAGCTGTTTCGGAAGGACAGAACAGCAAGTCGCTGATTCGGTCGGTGAGGATGCGGTTAATTTCCTCAGGCATGGCTTCGTTGTAGGAACGCAGTCCCGCCTCGATGTGCGCCACTCGGATATGCAGTTTCTTGGCAGCCAATGCTCCTGCGAGGGTTGAATCCGTGTCGCCATATACAAGCACCCAGTCAGGACTTTCGCGCAGCAATACCGCTTCAATCTGTTCCATCATGCGGCCGGTGAGTGCGCCGTGTGGAAGACCGTGTATGCCAAGGTGATACGATGGTTTAGGGAGTTGCATCTCTTCGAAAAAGAGTTGCGACATGTTTTGGTCGAAATGTTGGCCAGTATGTATGATGACTTCTTGAATGTTAGGATATTGTGACAAAGCACGGGAAACCACAGCGGCTTTGATGAATTGTGGCCTCGCTCCGAGGATGGTGACTATTTTGAGGGTTCGATTATTCAATGTGACAATAAATTAGATGGCAAAAGTACAATTTTTTCGGATTATTTGTGAATGGTGAGTTGTGATTAGTGAATTGTGATTTGAGAGGATTAGATGATTTGAGAATTTGGGGTATTTCGAAAATCTTTTCATCTTTTCATCTCATCCATCGTCTCATCGTCTTTCATCGTCCCAATGAGCACCCCTGACACGTTCCATGCGCTGAAATATGTGCCTTCGCGCTGGCCTTGCGGGATGGCAATGGTGATGGTGTGTTTGCCGGGGGGGAGGTCCGTGAGGTCGAAATAGACTGGTTGCGTGGCGGTCCCGGGGCACCAGCCTGAGCGGGAATAGTCGGAGGAGGACATGCCGTTCCAGAAATTGCCGGATGCGGGATTGAAGGCGCGGAAAGTGCCGCAGTCGCTGCGCCACGGCGTGTGACGGAAACGCGGTTGTCCGTCGATGATGATGACGTTCTCTTTCGGCACGAACTCATCCCCCGAGTCCCAGCCCCCATGACCTGTGCTGATGTAGCGCAGCCGTAGTGAGGTGAGCCTTTCGGGAATGGTGAACGTAACCGTAAGCGAATCCGTTTCAAAGAGTGTTCCGTAGTTTTGTCCTGACATTTCCATCACGTTGCAGGTGTTAAAGAGCGGCAGCGTCCAGTACTCCTTGTTGATGTCGCCCGACCATTCGTTGCTTTCGGGGTAGGCTTTGATATCGAGGGAAATCTTGTGTCCGCCGGCATCGTAGTTGCCGATGAATGCCCCGATATAGACATCGCCTTGCAAATATTGTCGTAAATCGCTGACATCCTGCTTGTAATATGCGAAATCCTCCCAGTCTTTGTCATTGAGTGAACGGTACTGGTTGTAGTGGTGAACTCCAAATGGGGTGAAGAAGCGGACCAACTCCACCAAAGGCGTGAAATCTTTCTCCAAACGAATGCCTTGATATTTTTCCCCGTTTTTATCGGTAAAGGTCGGCAGTACTCCCACGCTGTCTATCAGGGCGTTAAAGAAGCTGATTTTCGAGGCGGGGATGACGAAGATGGATCCGGTGCGGTCGTAGGCATCGCCGTTGGATTGTTCCGTAAGCTCTGCAAATAGCTGATAATAAGACGGAAATTGCTTCAAGTTAATCCGTTTTAGAATGATGGTGCCGTTGGAGTAGGGCAGGGTGGTGTCGAAAGGGATGATTTTGGATTTTTCTATTTTAGGGTTAAAGCAAATTTGTGCGTCTTGAAAAACGGGGATTGTGATGACAAGTTTCTCTTTCTCAAGATTGTTGAGGGCGCGGCGTTCGGTGTATTGTCCGAGGTTCGTGGGGATGAGGGGGTCCGTGTTCTTGGATTTCTTGACGGAGGATAACCGTGTGGTTGTGTTGCCGTTACGGGTGAGCTGCACGAGCACACCCGGCAGGTTTCCGAATGACGCAGAGGCAGTAGCACGGCACTTCAGGTCTTCAGTAACCCAAATCTCCATCTTGTTGGAAAACAACGTAGAGGTGTATTTCTTGCAGTTGTAGCCGTTCACTTTCTCGGTTTTCTCCAGCGTATATTGGTTGTCGTTTTTAAGACTGTAGCCTGTGTAATATTGTTCTTCTTTCGAGTAGAAGAGTTGGTAAAACACGGTGTCACGGTTGTAGTCGATATAGGTGATGTGCTGCGCAATACCTGGGATTGGATTCTCTTCTGTGGAATCTGCGGAGCTGATTTTCAGGCAGTTATAAAACACCAATGTTTCAGTGTGCGATGTGTCGCCGTTTCCTCCGACAGTGAATGATTCATATAGCAGGCGGTATTGCGCATTCGCGGCAAGTATCGCCATCACAATGATTGTGAAAAGGAGAAATGTTTTCTTTATCATATTATAGATGTAGGGTATGAATGTGTTTTCTTTTATAAATTTGCTATTATCGGCGTTCTGAGAAAAATTTTTTCAACAGTGTCGCGCAATCGTCGGCAAGTGTACCTTGCCGGACTTCGGCTTTGGAGGGAAATTTGCCATCTTTAAGATAGATGGAGTAACCCCGTTTTGGATCAGCGGCACCGAACACTAATGTCTTGATTTGGGCGTGAGCGATGGCGCCGGCACACATCAGACACGGTTCAAGGGTTACATATAACGTGCATTCCTGTAAATATTTAGCCCCTAATGCGTTAGCTGCAGAGGTGAGAGCCATCATTTCTGCATGAGCAGTAACGTCTTGTAAAGTTTCCGTCAAATTGTGCCCTCTTGCAATGATTTGGTTGTCAAGAACAACGACTGCCCCCACAGGGATTTCATTCTCTTCGTATGCATCCTCAGCTTCTTGCAAGGCGATGCGCATATAATAGGTATCATCGAGTTTCATCTTTTTGATTTATTAAAATTCTCTTATCCTCTTATTCTCATCACACACCGAAGCAAGTGAACACCCTTCGCAGTGTGGTTTTCGTGCTGTGCAGACGTAGCGGCCATGGAGCAGCAGCCAATGGTGAGCGCGGGAAATGTATTCCTTTGGGAAATTTTTAACCAGCTCTTTTTCAACGGATTCCGGTGTTTTTGCAGTGTCGGGAACAAGTCCGAGACGATGGGAGACGCGGAAGACGTGCGTATCAACTGGCATTGCCGCTTGTTCGAATGCGAACGCAAGTACCACATTGGCGGTCTTGCGTCCCACGCCGGGCAGTTTGGTCAAATCCTCGATGTTGTGTGGAATCTCCCCGCCGAAATCCCGAACAACCATCTGTGCCATTTGTAATAGATGACGGGTTTTGCTGTTTGGATAAGACACTGATTTGATGTATGATAGAATATCCTCTTCCGTCGCTCTCGCCATGTTGGACACGGTAGGGTATGCAGCAAACAGTGCAGGCGTTACCATATTTACACGCTTGTCTGTGCATTGTGCCGCTAACATGGTGGCCACCAACAGTTCATAGGCGTTCCCAAAATTCAATTCCGAAGCGACATCCGGTTGAGCCTTTGAGAAAAAATCAACAATGTAGTTGTATTTGTCCGATTTCTTGCGCATTTTTGATGATTATTCGTCACTGTTTTGGATAAAATAGGCTGTCACGGCATCCAAATATGTTTTGGAAATAGGGATTTGTTGCAAACCGGCCTGACCGAAATCAAGGTAGGGCCCGTCTTTGTCTTTGCGTAATAGCAGAATATTAGAGAAATTGACCAAATAGCTTCTGTGACAGCGAATAAAACCGTATTTCTCAAGCTTGTCTTGTTGCTTTTTCATAGAACTCCGCAGTGTAAACCGTTCCACCGCCTCTTTGTTGCGATAGTATATATGCACATAGTTTTCTGCCGATTCTATATAATATATGTTTTCAAGCCGCATCGACAGCTGCAGCTCTTTTTTTTCATCAAAAAAATTGACTATTTTAGAAGAAGCAGGAGGGGTTAAGGCTATATCGGATTGTTCTTGGACAATTGTCGTAGAGACGGGGCTTTGAGTGTTTTTTTCTGTTTCGGTCAAATGATTGTCCAATATCATATCATCCCCCGAGAAATCATCCGAGAAAGAAAAATCATTCTCTTTTATGGATGAATCATTCTTTTGATTTTCAGTCTGTTTTTCAATGTTATTTGGGGTGATGTTTTCGGCTTTTTGGGATTCCAAAGCGGATATTTTCTCGTCTTTTTCACGAGTGCTGAAATAGAGTAGGGTGATGATGACTGGAATGCTCAGAATGGTTGGGACGAAAATGACCGCTCTCGCGAAAATTTCTGAAAAATCGCGGGTGTCTTTTGTGACGAAATGGACAATCAAGGTGTAAAGGAATGCGATGCAGAACACTTCGACAAGATGCCAAAACCAGTATTGCAAATGGCTGAGAGGCTTTCGTTTATGTGTGTGATACATAATCATTCTGCTGATAAGAAGGACAACCGTTCCACCTGAAGTAATGATGAGGGTGTCGGTGAAAAGCTGCGCCCTGGTGTAGTGCTGGATGTTGTACCAAGCCCCGTGAAACGGGGTGAAGATGTTGACAAAAAGAAGCGAATACAAAAACACAAATATCAGAAAGAATATGATATTGTCCTTGGTGACATAGTATTCCGGTATATTTTTATGTATCATTATATCCAAAAAAATAACCTGCAAAAATACTATTTTTTCCATTGTGGATTCAAATTGATTCGTATTTCGTCCCTATATTCGTCATTTTGTCACTCGTTCGCTTCTTTTCGTCCTCTTCGCCTTTGTAATTGTCACATTTGAATTCTTTTTTTGCATAAAAAGAGTTTTTTTGCAGCCTGAAAAATCACTAACCAAAATTCGAAATGAAGAACATCAAGCGTATTTATGACATTATGCTCCAATATGAGGAGCGTCATCCGAATCAAAAAATTGCTTTGTCCGGCAAGATTGGAAAAAACAAATGGAATGAATATACTCCGCAACTGTTTAAGAAAACAGCCAATGAGCTGAGTTGCGCCTTGCTTGCGAAAGGAATCAAAAAAGGTGACAAGGTTGCTGTGATTTCCACTAACCGTCCTGAATGGACAATTACTCAAATGGCTGTCACCCAAATCGGTGCTGTATTGGTGCCTATCTATCCGACCATCACTGCGGAGGATTACCAGTACATTCTGCAGCATTGTGAGGCAAAGTTGGTTATTTTAGAGGGTGAGATTGTTATGCGTAAGGTTCAGTCTGTTGCCGATACCCTTCCTGAACTGAAAGATATATATACGTTTGTTGACCGCAAAGATTACCCTTACTGGAATCAGCTGATTTCATTGGGCAGGGATCATTACGACGAGACAAAATTGGAAACTTTACGTGCTGCCAATGATGAGAAAGAATGTGCAATGATTATTTACACGTCAGGTACTACAGGGACGCCCAAGGGAGTGATGCTTTCTCACTACAACATCCTTTCTCAAATAGAGAATCTGAAGCACATCCCCTCCGCTTGGTCGAAGAAAGGTTTGAGTTTCTTGCCGTTGTGCCACGCATACGAGAATATGATTGTCCTTCTGTACCAGTACTTGGGCATGACGGTTTATTACGTTTCCAATTTGGCAACTATTGCCGAGGCAATGCGCGAGGTTAAACCGACCATGATGACTGCGGTGCCGCGCGTGTTGGAAAAGTTCTACGAGAAAATTGAGGCTTCAGGCAAGACTAAGACAGGTGCGGCACGCTCCATTTTTGATTGGGCGGTGAAAATCGCCTTGAAATACAATATTGAAGACGAAGACAGAACAGCCGTTTACAACATGCAACACAAGCTGGCCGACAAGTTGGTGTATAGTAAGATACGTAAAGGGTTGGGCGCAGACCACTTTGACATTCTTGTCTCGGGTGCGGCCTCACTTAAACCTGAACTCTGTTCTTTTTTCTCCGCCATCGGTATGCCCGTGTTTGAGGGTTACGGTATGACGGAGACTTCGCCCGTGATCGCGGTCTCCTGTCGTGAGAAGTATGGACGTGAAGCTAACACTGTCGGATTTCCGCTTGGTGGCGTGGATGTTGCCATTACCAAAGAAGGGGAGATTATCTGCCGCGGTCACAATGTGATGATGGGCTATTACAAAAATGAAGAACAGACCCGTGAAATCATTGACGAGAGCGGGTGGCTGCACACAGGCGACATGGGGCGATTCACCGAACGAGGGCAATTGATTATCACCGGACGACTCAAGAATATTTTTAAGACCTCTATGGGTAAGTATGTTAACCCTCAAATTATTGAGGAAAAAATGTTGCAGTCCAAGTATATAGATCAGATTCTCGTGGTGGGCGAAAACCAGAAATTTGTGGCTGCATTAATTATTCCGGATTTTTCTGCAATAAAAGAGTGGTGTGAATCAGAAAAAATTATATATTTGCACCCGAAAGAAATGGTTGAGAATCTGAATGTCAAAAACTTGATTAAAAACGAGATAAACAAATACAATCAAGAACTTAGCAAGTCTGAAAATGTAATGAGGTTTGAGTTACTTGCTGATGAATGGACTCAAGAAAACGGTTTCTTAACCCCGACTTTGAAAGTGAAGAGGAATAAAATCTCAAAGAGATACGCTGAATTGATTGACTCTATGTTTGTTGATCATCAGTAGAGAAGAAGCGGGTCGTTTGAGTTTTTCCCCAAAACGAGACCCGCATTCATGTGTTGTGTTATGTGCGAAAGAGGCTTCCAGACGGAGGCCTCTTTCTATTTTGCTTGCTTGATAGTGAATGGTGAATGGTGAATCGTAAGCGTAGAGTCAATTAAAAGTCATGGTCAAAAAAAAACCGGCTTGAATTGAGCCGGTCTATTTTGAGTTCGGGAAAACGATTCGTTATTATGCTTCCTCTTCGGTTTCCTCGTTGGATGCAGATGCAGAACCGCGGGTCGGAACCACTTGCAGAACCACTTTGTTAGGATTGTCCACAATGGTGAGGTTGTCAATGTGGATGTCGCCGATTTTGGTCATGTCGTTGATGTCCAGATTGGAGATGTCAGCGGTGATTTCCTCGGGGATGTTCTCCAACAAGCCACGGACTTTGAGTTTGCGCACGCGCTTTTTCAGCAGACCGCCTTTCAAAACACCGGGGGAGGTGCCTTTCACTTTGAACGGGATCTCGATGGTGATGGGTTTTCCGTCAACTACTTCCAGAAAATCGACATGCATTAGTTTGTCGGTGATGGCATGGAACTGGGTCTCTTGGACGATGGCCTTGCGAACGTCGCCGTTGATGTTCACCTCTGCATATCTCACTTCGGGGGTGTAGAGCAGGTTTTTGAACTGCCGTTCGTCAACTACGAACATTTTTTGGTCTTTACCGCCGTATATCACGCACGGAATCATGCCCTGATTGCGTTGGGCTTTTGCATCTTTTTTCCCTACGTTCTCTCTCAGAGAACCGCTAATAGATACTGATTTCATACTGTTATAAATTATAATGATAGGTTTTTAAAACGGCGGCAAAAATACAAAAAAAACGAATATCTTTGGTGATATTCGTTTGATTAATCATTCATTTTTTCTGCATTCTTAATACTGAATCAGCTCATCTCCAGCATCCTCTGTATCGGCACCAACGCCTTCTTCCGCAGCTCCTCGTCCATGACGAGTTCGGGTTGCTCTTCGAGGAGGGCGGCGTAGATGTTCAGGAGATTGTTCTTCTTCATGTTCACGCAGTCGTGCTTGACCGCGCCGTTGTAGAGCGTGTAGAGCTTCTTGTCGGGGTTGCGCTTCTGCATCTCGTAGATGATACCGCTCTCGGTGACGACAATGAACTCCTTTGCGTCGCTTTCTCCGATGAAGTTGAGCATGGCGGCGGTGGAACCGATGAAATCGACTTTCTCTAACAGCTCGCGGCGGCACTCGGGGTGCGCCACCACGATGGCATCGGGATGCTCGGCCTTGGCCTTCTCCAAATCCTCCACCTCGTAGTGGTCGTGAACGCAGCAGGCACCGTCCCACAGGAGCATTTCGCGGCCCGTCATCCGGTTGATGTAGTCACCGAGATTGCCGTCGGGCACGAAGATGATCTTCTCGTCCTTGGGCAGCTGGTTGACGAGCTTCAGGGCGTTTCCGGAGGTGACGATCAGGTCGCACTGGGCCTTCACCGCTGCCGTGCAGTTGACGTACGCTAACACTTTGTGGTCAGGGTGCTTCGCCTTGAATTCGGCGAGTTTTTCGGCTTTGCAGCTGTTCGCCAGCGAGCAGCCTGCGCTCATGTCGGGCACGAGCACTTTGCGCGTGGGGTTGAGGATCTTAGCCGTCTCCGCCATGAAGTGTACGCCGGCGAAGAGGATGATGTCGGCCTGCGTTTCGGCGGCCTTGCGGGCCAGCCCGAGGCTGTCGCCCACGAAGTCGGCCACTTCCTGCACTTCGGGCAGGGTGTAGTAATGCGCCAGGATGATGGCATTTTTCTCGCGTTTCAGGCGAGCGATTTCGGTTTTGAGTTCGTCGTTATTCATTCTTGTTTGCGGTTTACGGTTTACTTGCCCCACACTGCGCTTCGCTTGTGTGGGGTTATTAGCGCTTCGCGCGTCTTGCCCCTCCGGGGCTGCTCAAGGAAGAGGTTTGATCCCCCCCTGCCCTTCGGGCATCCCCCTAAAGGGGGGAATGGTCCTTCGCCCCATTCATTATTCAACATTCATCATTCAGAATTCATCATTCAGAATTATTCTACATTTTACATTCTTCATTCTACATTATTTGAAGATGAACCGTCGGAAGTCCAGCCCCAACGCATAGACCATCAAGGCGATGAGCAGGACGAAGCCGATGGTGTTGGCGACGCTGAGGAATTTGTCGGAGGGCTTCTTGCCGGTGATCATCTCCACGAGGATGAAGAGGATGTAGCCGCCGTCGAGACCCGGGATCGGGATGATGTTCATGAAGGCGAGGATGATGCCTAAAAGGGCGGTCATGCTCCAGAAGCGGTACCAGTCCCACACTTTCGGGAAGATGCTGCCGATGGTCAGGAAGCTGCCCAACTGCGTGGCACCCTCCTTCGTGAACACAATCTTGAATTGCTTGACGTAGTTGCCTAACGTACTGAATCCCTGTGAGATGCCAGTAGGGATGGACTGCCAGAAGGTGTAGTCCACATGCACCACGTCGAAGAAGTCGGAGGGCTGACGGTAGGCCACGCCCATGTTGCCGACAGAGTCGAGGGTGAGCATCGTGTGACAGAGACTGTCGCCACGCATGTAGTCGATTTGCAACTCGTTGTTCTTGTTCTCGTTGAAGACGTTTTTGAAATCGAAGAAGCAGAACATCGTGGAGTCGTTGATGCCGACGAGCGAGTCGCCCTTCATCAATCCGGCCTTTTCCGCCGGTGTGCCTGCCAACACGCTGTCGATGACGAACGGGATGCGGTAGTTGCAGAACAGCGATGAGCTGCCCGCGCCAACTACCTTTCTGGGCAGGTCTTTCGGGATGTTGATGACCACTTCCTCTCCGTCGCGCTCCACCGTCACGGTTTTCACGTTGTCGAGAAGCACCGTGTTGGCGAAGTCTCCGAGGGTCTTCGGATGCGTGGTATCAACCAAGAGCACTTTGTCACCGTTTTGGAAGCCGGCATCCTGCATCTCCTGCGAGAATTCCAGACCGTATTTGGCGTTTTCGAGCGGGATGTAGTCGTTGCCCCACGTGAAGCACATCAATATATATATAATGATAGCCGTGAGGAAATTGACCAAAACGCCGCCGATGATGATGAAAAAGCGCTGCCATGCGGGTTTCGCGCGGAACTCCCACGGATGCACCTCGCTGCTCAAGTCGCTGGCTTTGGTGGTCTCATCCACCATGCCGTTGATGGAGCAGTAGCCGCCGAGGGGCAGCCAGCCGAGTCCCCATTCGGTGGATTCGGGATGGTTGGCCCACTCTTCGGGCACCTTGCCGGAGAAGAAGCTGAAGTGCATCTTCCCGTTGAAACGCTTCATCCGAATTAGCGAAAGCCCTGGATTGAAGAAGACGTAGAACTGATCTACTCGGGTCTTGAAGATTTTCGCGAAGGTGAAATGCCCGAGCTCGTGGGTGACCACGAGGAACGTCAAGCTGGCCAAGAGGCCGAGGATTTGCATTGATATACCCATTTTCAATTATTTTAGGACTTAAGACCATGGACTGTGGAAAGGATGTACACTTAATTCTTAAGTCCAGAGTCTCAAGCCTCAAGTCTTTAGTCTATAAAGTATTACAACCATTTACGGATGTCGTCGCGCATGTGGATGGCTTCGGCGCGGGCGCAGTCGGCGAAGTGGGCTGCTCCGTTGTCCTGCTTGCGGTAGGCGAGGAGGATGCCACGGGAGGAGTTGACCACGCCGCCGTTGCCGTTGCGGAGGTACTTGGCGATGTCCTCGGCCTTGCCGCCTTGGGCGCCGTAGCCGGGGATGAGGAAGAAGGTGGTGTCGAGCATCTGTCGGATTTCCGCCGCCTCGTCGGGGTGGGTGCAGCCCATCACGCCGCCGATGGCCGAGTAGCCGCATTCGCCGATGAAGTTTTTGCCCAACTGTTGCAGCTTCTCGCCCACGACATGATAGACGCGCTTGCCGTTCTCCGTGGGCAGGTACTCGATGTCCTTCGCACCCTCGTTGGAGGTGCGGATGAGTACGAACACGCCCTTGCCGTTATCTTTGATGTAAGGAAGATACGGGGACAGACTGTCAAGGCCCATATACGGACTCAGTGTGATGAAGTCGGCCTCGAACTCGCCGGTAAAGTGCGCTTTGGCGTACATTTCGGCGGTTTTGGCGATGTCGCCGCGCTTGATGTCGGCGATGATGACGGCCCTTTTCTCGCGCAGATAGGCGAGGGTGCGGCAGTAGGCGCGAAGTCCAGCCATGCCGTAAGCCTCGTAGTACGCAATCTGCACCTTGTAGCAGGCACTCACGTCCAATGTGCTGTCAATGATGGCCTTGTTGAAGGCGAACAGTCCGTCCTCAATGTTAGGGAATTGCTGTGCGAGCTGTTCGGGAAGGTAGGTGACATCCGTGTCCAACCCCACGCACACATGACCTTTTTCGGCCACGCTGGCAAATAGTTTGTCGATATTTGACATGTTTATTACGGTTTGCGATTTGCGATTTGCGATTTGCGGTTTGCGAATATTCGTAAACCGCAAACCGCAAAACGATTTAATTCTCCAGTACTCTCATCATGAAACCCGTGCCGTGGATGTTGCAGATTTCCACGGTCGGTTGGAAGCCGTCTTTGTATTTCACTTTTCGTTCACCGTCCTTCTTGGGCAGGATTTTGTCTTCATAATCGATGAGGATGTAGCCGCGGAGTTTGGTCATGAACACGTCCATGCTGCGGCTTGTTGTGTTGTCGTCTTCACCCCATACTTCGCGAAGGATGATTTCACGTGGCACAAGTTTGTTCTTGTGGTCAAGCAGCAATTTCAGCAGTTCGCACTCCTTGCGGGTCAGCGTACGTGTGATTTTTGGGTGGATGAGTTGCATTTCCGTGTAATTGAGAGTGAAGTTCCCGAACTTGATGCTTTCATCCTCATTCACGTATTCGCGAGGTGCGTTGTTCTGGCAGCGGCGCAGTATGGCTTGCATGCGTAATCCCAACTCCTCGATGCTGAAGGGTTTGGTAATATAGTCGTCGCACCCAAGGTTGAACCCTTTGATACGCGCTTCTTTGGAGGTGTATGAGGAAAGGATAATGATTGGCACATTTTTGTCCAGCTTCCGCATGTTTTGCAACAGCTTGTATCCGTCGTAATTCTTGAGTGCAACATCGATAATACAGATGTCGAACAGCCCTTTGTTGAAGGATTTGTTTGCGTCAAGCCCCCCGTTGTAATCAATCACGTCATATCCTGACATTTCCAAATAATCCTTTATCACATGCCGCAGATTGTCACTGCTGTCCACTAACATCACTCTTTCTTTTTTTAACTTCATAACAATCGTTTTTTTATATTTGTAATTCTTTTTTTAATTTTTACAACGCTTTAAAGTAAAGTGTTTTCTGAAAATCTTTCATAATCATGAATAAAACACTCCCCCAACAAAACAGCTGCAAAGATAAAAAAAAAAAATCAATGTTTCATCTTTATTTAAAAAATTCTGTAAAAAAGAAATGTTGAGATAAAAAAAACGAAACCACCGCAAAATTACATTGGGCTACGGATATAGTGTAAGTATTTGGATTCAAGAAAATTACCAACTGCCATACAATAAGTTTTGTTTTACACGAAAAGATACCTTATAACAAAAAGGCACGCCGCTCTAATCCCTAAGCTGTGTATAATATTCTCAATAGGGATGGGAAAAATTTCGCATGGCATTCAGAAAAGTTGCTACATTATAGTTTCAGTAACTTGAATGTGTGCAGTCGATTTCCGATTGTGATTTTCAGGAAGTAAACGCCACTTGATACGGACACATGTAAGACATCGGAAACAACATCCGTGAAATTGTATGTACGGGAAAGGAGTAGTTTGCCGTTGACGTTATAAAGGGCTGCGTCGATTTCGTTTGGAGAAGATGCGTTTATAAATATAACGATTTCATCTCCAGTGATGTAAGCTTCTACAATGTCTGAATCAAATGATTCGGTTGATGTAAGATAGTCGTTCCCGTAGTAAGAGCGGTTGGCACAGCTTTGATCATCTTCGTAGGTAATGTAAGTTTCTACCCAATAGTAGTATGAGAGCGTGTCAATGCCGAACGTGAACTGGTTGTAATTATGATCACCATCCAAGGTGAATTCTTCGAGTGTGTGGCGATTAGTATATCCCCAGCGATAGTGTACATCTCCGTGTTCGGAATACACTTGTTTGCATACAAGGATGTTGGAGTTTACTTTGCGGCGCACGATGGTGGTGTCAGGAGCAAAATGTTCACTTACTGTCACGGGTAAAGAGGTTTCGGCAAGGCAGATGTTTTGGTAGTCGATGACTTGCATGGTGAGGAGTGAGAAACCACTGTTCAGCTCATGTAAAGTCACCGATGGCGTGTTTTCAGCCAATAGCAGATTGTTCCAGAACCAGTTGTAATGATAGTTGTTGTCAGAAATGTTGTAACGATAGGTGGCGAATTGGTTTCTACAGATGAGGGTGTCACCTTGAATGGTTGATAATTCAGGTTTTTCCACAACCGTCAGGTGCAGTGTGTCCACGCTCGGACAACCGTTGCCATTGGTGTAGAGATAAGTGTAGGTGCCGGACTGCGTGTAAGTTGTGCCGTGCCAGACAAAGTTTTCGCACACAGTCTCTGTTTGGACATTATACGTGCCGTAATTGATCGTCAGGTGCAGGGTATCGACGCTCGCGCATCCGTTAGCATTGGTGTAGGGGTAAGTGTAGGTGCCTGACTGCGTGTAAGTCGTGCCGTGCCAGACAAAGCTTTCGCAAGCGGTCTCTGTTTGGACATTATGCGTACCATGGTTGATCGTCAGAAGCAGGGTATCCGCGCTGGCACATCCGTTGCTGTTGATGTAAGGATAGGTATAGGTGCCTGACTCTGTGTAAGTCGTTTCATGCCAGACAAAGCTTTCGCAAGCGTTTTCGATTACAACATTATGCGTGCCGTAGTTGACGGTCAGGTGCAGAGTGTCCACGCTCGGACAACCATTGCCATTGGTGTAGGGATAAGTGTAGGTGCCGGATTGCGTGTAAGTTGTGCCGTGCCAGACAAAGCTCTCGCACACAGTCTCTGTTTGGACATTATACGTGCCGTAATTGATTGTCAGGTGCAGGGTATCTACGCTGGCGCATCCGTTAGCATTTGTGTAGGGGTAAGTGTAGGTGCCTGACTGCGTGTAAGTTGTGCCGTTCCAGACAAAGCTTTCGCAAGCGGTTTCTGTTTGGACATTATGCGTGCCGTAGTTGATTGTCAGATGTAGGGTGTCCATGCTGGCACATCCATAGCTATTGATGTAAGGATAGGTATAAGTGCCTGACTGTGTGTAAGTCGTTTCATGCCAGACAAAGCTTTCGCAAGCTGTCTCGGTTTCGGCATTATGTGTGCCGTAGTTGACGGTCAGGTGCAGGGTGTCCATGCTCGGACAACCATTGTCATTAGTATATGGATAAGTATAGATGCCGGATTGCGTGTAAGTCGTGCCGTGCCATACAAAGTTTTCGCAAACAGTCTCTGTTTGGACATTATGTGTGCCGTAGTTGATTGTCAGGTGCAGGGTATCTACGCTGGCGCATCCGTTAGCATTAGTGTAAGGGTAAGTGTAGGTGCCGGACTGCGTGTAAGTCGTGCCGTGCCAGACAAAGCTTTCGCAAGCGGTCTCTGTTAGGACATTATGCGTGCCGTAGTTGATTGTCAGATGTAGGGTGTCCATGCTGGCACATCCATAGCTATTGATGTAAGGATAGGTATAAGTGCCTGACTGTGTGTAAGTCGTTTCATGCCAGACAAAGCTTTCGCAAGCTGTCTCGGTTTCGGCATTATGTGTGCCGTAGTTGACTGTCAGGTACAGGGTGTCCATGCTCGGACAACCATTGTCATTAGTATATGGATAAGTATAGGTGCCGGACTGCGTGTAAGTTGTGCCGTGCCAGACAAAGCTTTCGCACACAGTCTCTGTTTGAACATTGTGCGTGCCGTAATATACCGTCAAATGCAGACTCACAATACTGTCTGCACCATGAATGTCCACATATTGCCGTGTGTAATCGCCCGACTGCGTATAAATCGTCCCGTCCCACTCATAGGATTCACAGGCAACATCTGAAAAATCGTGGAAGGAAGAGTAGTAAACCGTTAGGTGCAGGGTGTCCACTTGAGTACAACCATTGGCATCATTATGTGAATAGAAATAGTCGCCGGAGGTCGTGTATGTTTCCCCGGTCCCATTTGTCCATACAAACGAGTTATATGCAGTCACGGTGTTGGATTGGTGGACAGGGTTGTTGATAGTCAGTTTGAGTGTGTCCACACTGGCGCATCCGTTGCCATTGGTGTAGGGATAAGTATAGATGCCGGATTGCGTGTAAGTCGTGCCGTGCCATACAAAGCTTTCGCAAACAGTCTCTGTTTGGACATTGTGCGTGCCGTAGTTGATTGTCAGGTGCAGGGTATCTACGCTGGCGCATCCGTTAGCATTAGTGTAAGGGTAGGTGTAGGTGCCTGACTGTGTGTAAGTCGTGCCGTGCCATACAAAGCTTTCGCAAGCGGTTTCGTTTTCGACATTATGCGTGCCGTAGTTGACTGTCAGGTGTAGGGTGTCCACGCTGGTGCATCCGTTGCTGTTGACGTAAGGATAGGTATAGGTGCCAGACTCTGTGTAAGTCGTTTCATGCCAGACATAACTTTCGCAAGCGGTCTCTGTTTGGACATTGTGCGTGCCGTAGTTAATGGTAAGGTTCAGGGTTACCACAGAATCGCATCCGAAGTAACTTTGGCGGTGCCACGTGTATTGTCCTGAAACGCTGCCTGCAGCGAACAGGGTATCATAATAGGTATATGGGAGTTGTTCGCTACAAAGGTTTAAAGTGTCAGAGATATTATATATCGGTGCTACGAAAATGGTAGTGTCCGCCTCAATGAGGCATCCGTAGGTGTTCGACACGGTGAGTTGGTATGTTGCGGTGGCATCGAGGGTCACAACAGTGGATTCTGTGGTGTCGCCAGTGTTCCAATCGAACAGCGGTGCTGTTCCGCTCAGCGTGTCATACCAGAACAGATTGCCTTGCAGACAACAGGAAGTCAAGGTGACGGTTTCGCCTTCGCATTGGACATCCTTGTCGGCCACGATGGTTATTTCAGGTACATCCACAACCAAAAGGGTCAGGGTGACGGTACTGTCGCAACAGGTTTGGGAGACGTACTGGTGAATGAACACCGTATATTCTTTCTGAACGCTGTCAATGTCAAAGCCGTAGCCATGGTAGGGTTGCCCAACTCCGCACACCGTGTCCGTGATCTGAATATAATAGACAGGCTGTGGGTGTACGGCAAGTGAGAAAGAGGCATTCCCGCAAGAGTTGGTGCCGGTGAGGGTGATGAGGCCTTCTTCCACGTTCTCGGAAAAATAAACAGTCACTTGCTCTGTACCTTGCCCAGACCAGATAAAAGCACCGTCAGGAACAGTCCAAATGATGTCTGATAGTCCGGAAAGTGTGTCTATAAAATAATCGTAAGTGCCTCCGACACAAATGTTTTCCTGACCGTGGATGCCGTACATGTCGTTGATGTTGGGTGTCACCAACAGGTGCAACTCCGTGATGCTGTCACACGGCATCCGATTGGTGGTGTTCGTCAGCAGGTAAGAACCTTGTTCGGGCGACAGCAAATCGAAGCCGTATCCGTGGTAGTCGTTGCCGGCGCAGATGGTGTCGTAGAATGGGAACACCTGTTGCAATACCAAGAGTTCCAACACGTATGAACTGTCGCAATCCACCCCGGGAATCTCCACATTGCGCGTGACGGTGACAAGTCCGATGGTATCAGCTACATAGTCGAAACCGTGCAGTGTGTAATGCTCGCCTTGGCACACGGTGTCAGTATAAATAATATTGTAACCTTCGTGAATAATAAGTTGGGCGTAGATGGTGGAACAGTGTACGCCATACTCATCCGTCATGAAAACTGTCATGGAAACCGTGTGAGTGCCGGCGGATGTGTAGAGGTGGGTCAGATGCATTCCCTGCTGGTTGCTGGAGCTGTCGCCAAAGTTCCACACCACGCTGTCACAGGGGTAATTGACGGAGGCGTCAAAGGTGATTTCCTCGTAGGCACAGAAATTGTTGTTTTCTAACTCTGTGCTGAGGATATGGTTCACATAAAGTTGCTGGCTCAACACTTCGGCCTTGGAACCGACCGAGTAGGCGTAGGATTCGCAGTGCCCTGTGCCGTAAACGTGCGCCACCAGACCATGGCTGCTGGCAAGGGTGTGCGTGCCGTGGGGGATGAAAAGCCGGGCGTATGCGAACATCGGGTTGGAGGGTACTGGCTGGAACTGGTTCAGGATGGAGACACCGTCAAGGGTGATTGCCGCATCTGGGGATGTAGGAATCACCACGTTGACGCAATGCTGGGTGATGTTCGGCGTGTTGAAAGTGGAGAAAGTGATCTCTTGGATACGTTGTTCCACAGGCGAAATCCAAACCATGGAGGGGTCGCCCCGGTAGTCGTCGTTGACGTTTGGAAGTCCACCAGGGATATAGAGGTAGGTGGCGCAGGCGTTAGAGGTCTCCAGGAAGCAAACTGGGTTCGCGGTGTCAATTTGAAATTCGTAGGAGTTGTTGGCTTGCAGCGTGGTCAGATAGTTCCCGTCCTTGGTGATGATGGTGTTGTCCATAGCTGCGGTAACTTTCACTCTGTCGTAGGGCATCCCCAACGTATTGGTGATCACGAATCGCCGTCCCCAAAGCTGTGTTCCGAAAGCCTGCTCCACGATGTGGTCGCACCATGTGTATCCGACTGGAATATTGGCACATACGTTTCCGCTAAAGACTGCAATGGGTTTCAGCGGATCGGTGGAGCGGACTCTTGATCCCGAAAGGTCGCCCGTTACGCCGCCATGCTCAGACAGCACCAGATAGGTCTGCCCTTGGTTAAGTGTCACTGTGTAGGGTGCGTAGGCAGGGCGTGAGTCGGACGTGTTTTGCGAGGGGATAATCTCCACCGTGGTGGAATCGGCGGTGGCCACGATGAGGAACTCGGTGTTCATCATCGGGGTGTATGATTGGGTGATGTACTCGTTCGACAGTGCGGGCACCGGCAGGATATTCGTGACATCGTAGGTGAAATCCTCGAAATTAGAGGCATACAGGGAAATGTCGTCTGTGGCGGTCACGAAAAGACCGTAATTGGTCACCTCGCCGGGAGTGTTGCAGTAAGCCTGCGAGTTCGGGATGGCGATAAGGGTGGTTTGGTTAGCCGATACTTGGAAAGAGGTGTTCCAACCTGTGTTCGGGTTGCTGACAGTGCCCGAACAGTCCGTCTGCGAGGAAACCAGCAAGGAGAGTTGCGGAGGGTTTTTGTAATTCCGCATAAAAGAGACCCAAAACTGCCGTCCTGAAGTGGATGGGGAACCCTGGGAGTTTTCCACCACATCGGTCGGGTCGATGCAGATGGTGGCGGAGTCTATCCATGGACAGTTGCCGCCCCATGTGGCCGTCACTGTATAGCAGGTCTGCACTAACGGATTGACAGTCACGGACCCGGTTGTCTCGTTGCTGTGTGACCACTGGTATGTTTCGCCGCCAGAAGCCGTCAGAATAGTGATGTTGCCGCTGCAGTTGTCGTTGCTCACCGTGTTGGCCGTGAGCGAGATGGTGTGGACATCAGGCTGGATTTCGAACGCCCCCAAGTCAACAATCCCATCGCAAGGGATGCGCTTGCCGTCCGCTATGTCTGTGGGGAGGGTCATGTACTGGTTGTCCCCGACGTTGGCAGCGAGGGAGGAGTCGGACAGCTGGAAGTCGAGCGTGTCGTTCACGAACACGCCGCTCGTGTCTATGGTCAGGTTGTGGGTTCCGGCAACAAGGCTGTCCACATTCAACATTCCGTCTAAATTCAGGATGGAGATGTTGTTGTGGAGTTGCAGCGTGCCATTACCAATTTGGTGTATGGCAAACAAAGTGGAGTGTGCCGAGTCACGGGTCTCGAAAGCACCCATATCGACCGCCTCTCCCATAATGCGTTTCTCTTGCTTCAGGTCGTACAGGTGGGCGGCGTGGCTGTTGTCGCCGGCATTGATGGCGGGTGAAGATGTCGCCAATGTGAAGTCTTTGTATTCTTGCTTGAACACAGGAGCCGATGCCGACAGCAGATTGAGTGAATCCATGTCAGGCACATTCACATGCTGCTCGTTCGGGTCGTTGTTGATGATGATGTTATTGTACAAGGCCAATGTTCCACCGATTGTTTGGTGAACCACGTAGAGTACCCCGTGCTCGTCGTCGGGGTATTCAAACGCACCCAAATCAACGGTTTCCTCCATCACACGCGGCCGTCCTTTCAAGTCTGTCGTCTGCGATGATTGTTCGTTGTCGCCGACGTTGATGACCGGGGCATTTTGGGCGAGGCTGAAATCCAGCCTCTCGTCTGCGAATACATTCGTGGAGTTTGTGGTGTAGTTGTGGTCGCCGGAAACCAGCTCGCTGACATTCGGCAGGTTTTCAAAGTTGTTGATAATGATGTTGTTGTACAAGGTCAGCGCACCGCCTGGGGTCTTGTGAACAATGCCGATCCCCGAATGCTCAGTGTCTAATCCCTCGAATGCACCATAGTCGATGGCACTTTCCATCACGCGGGGCATTCCGGCCATGTCGCTTGTCAAGGGATTCAAACCGGTGACGCCGATATTTCTGGCCGGGGACTGTGCCGCCAGCCGGAAGTCGAGTGCGAAGTCCGCGAAAACCTTGTAGGAGTTGGTGGTGAGGTTCTGGGAGGTGGGGACGTTGATGCAGGTGTCTTCGTTGCAGATGATGATGTTGTTGGTGACGGTCAACGAGCCGCCGTCCACGACATGCACGGTGAAATGCTCCTGGGCGCGCACGCAGATGCAGACGCCCAGACACGCGGCCAACAGAAGAAAAACAGATCGTTTATTCATCATAGTATGGATGTTGGGTCATGTTGACTAATCCTTGAGACATCTGACGGAATAGTAATTACTCTTTGAGACTGTCTCTTTCTTAAATTCTCTATCATTATATTTTAAGGAGTAAATATAAGCATAGTTGGAGTCATCTGATGTCGATCTACTCCAGAATGAGGCACTTTGGTGGGTCTGGTTGCCTTGAGAATTTGAAGAAATATATCCGGCAGGATATGCATTAAAGCCTGAGCTGTTGTTGTTGGATTGTTGATAACCAACATAACAAGAAGAGCTATACGAATTCCAACCCGAGGTTGATGCGAGCGATTTTGCTATATAATTCCAGTTGTTATTGCAAAGATAGGCACTGCGGACACACATATAACCTTTCAATATATTCCATTCGGAAGAACTTGGAACGTGCCATCCATTAGGACAGATACCTTGATTACCTTGTGCAGTACTGTCACCCGCGCGTATTAACACATCCCAGGAATAATATAAACCGTAAATGGTGCGATCTAACTCCTGCATGTGATAATAACCATGGAATGTGGTTCCGTCGGCGTAGTGGGTGGTGCGGAGGTTTTCTGCCATCCAGCACTGGGAGCCGATCTGCACGGCGCGATAGACGTTGCCGTCGTAGTCGGTGACAGTGCTGCATTCCAAAGAGCCGTTGCGGGTGATGGTGTTGTTAATGAGGGAGCCGCTCTCGCCGGAAACAGCAGCTCCGTTGTCGGCGCGGCAGGCAGTGACCACGCAGTTGATGAGGGTGCCGTCGTTGCGGACGTAGGCGCCGCCGCCCTCCGCGTTGGTGTCGTCAGGTTCCGTCGCGACACACTCTTTGATGACGCAGTAGCGCACCGTGCCCCCGTCGATGAGCACTCCGCCGCCGAGGGTGGTTGTAAAGCCGTTGCGCACCACGCAGCCGTCGAGGATGCCGGCCACTGTGGCGATGCGGTGAGTGCCGGCACCGGTGATGATGGTGCAGTACATCGTGTCAGTCCAGTGGACGTTCGTGCCCGGCAGCCGACGAAGACTGGTGTCGGTCCCTGTGGCATCAAGCCGGTAGCCACCCATGACAGTCACCCCGGCGGGTACGGTGAACTCCGCTGTGGTTGCATAGTTGCCAGCCTTCACGAAGACAGTTCCGTTTGCACCGGCAGCGGAAATTCCTGCCACAATTGTTTTTTTAGCAGTTTCCCAAGACTGGCCGTTTCCGTTGTCGTCAGCCGCCGCTGCCGACACATATACATTGGTTTGCGCTTGTAAAGGACTTGTGACAGTGATAACGATTGTTGCCAGAACCACAAGGGCTATTCTCATTCCAATAAGTCTGCTTTTCTTCATAATGCTTACATTAATTTTTGTTATAAATTTGACGGCTCAAAGACTTGCTTTTTTTATAAATGAAACCGTTTTCCCATCCCATTCAAGGAAATGAAAATCGTGGCAAAGATACAATTTAAATAGAAATAAAGATCTGGCAGAAAAAAATTATTGTAATAGGGAACAGAAAATCCTAAAAAAAATATTTTTGAAAAAAATCTATTGTTAGTGTTTTATGTTACATAAATTTTATACTTTTGCACCCGAATTTCCAAATTAAAAAAACACCAAATTAAATTAAAAAACAGTATGGATCTTCAAAAATTAATCAAACAAACTGAAGAAAAGAATCCGGGCCAACCTTTGTACAACCAGGCCGTTAGAGAAGTCCTCGAAACCATTTGCGATTTCGTGAACGAACACCCCAAATACGATCAATACAAGATCGTTGAGCGTTTGCTCGAACCCGAAAGAATCGTCAAATTCAAAGTCACTTGGGTTGACGACAAGGGCGAAATCCAGGTCAACAGAGGCTACCGTGTTCAACACAACATGGCTATCGGTCCCTACAAAGGCGGTTTGCGTTTCCACCCGACCGTGACGGAAGACACCATGAAGTTCCTTGCTTTCGAGCAGACCTTCAAAAACTCCCTGACCACTCTGCCTATGGGCGGCGGTAAGGGCGGTTCCGATTTCGATCCTAAGGGCAAATCCGAGGGTGAGGTGATGCGTTTCTGCCAGTCCTTCATGACTGAGCTGCAGAAATACATCGGACCTGACACCGACGTTCCCGCTGGCGACATCGGCGTTGGTGGCCGTGAGATCGGCTTCATGTATGGCCAATACAAGAGACTCCGTGGCGAACACGTCGGCGTGCTCACCGGCAAGGGTCTTGAGTGGGGCGGCTCTCTGATCCGTCCTGAGGCTACCGGTTACGGTGCTGTCTATTTCCTGGAAGGCATGTTGGACGCTAAGAAAGACACCCTGAAGGGCAAACGCTGCATCATCTCCGGTTTCGGTAATGTGGCTTGGGGTACCGCTCTCAAACTCGCTGAGCTGGGCGCTAACCTGGTCGCTATCTCCGGTCCTGATGGCTACATCATCGATGAGGAAGGCATCAGCACTCCTGAGAAGATCGAATACATGAACGAGCTGAACGCTACCCGTAACAACGTGGTTGCTCCGTTCGCAGAGAAATTCGCTTCCGCGAAGTTCTTCCCGGGTAAGAAAGTTTGGGAAGTTCCTTGTGAAATCGCCATGACCTGCGCTATCCAGAACGAGCTCAACGGTGACGACGCCAAGAAGCTGATCGCCAACAACGTGAAATACGTTGTCGAGGTCTCCAACATGGGTTGCACGGCTGACGCTGTTGCTGAACTGCAAAAGGCTGGTATCTCCTTCGCTCCTGGTAAAGCTGCCAACGCCGGTGGTGTGGCTACCTCTGGTCTCGAAATGACCCAGAACGCCGCTCACCTGGGCTGGACCGCTGCTGAAGTCGATGCAAAACTGCACGGCATCATGAACAGCATTCACCAGAACTGCGTGAAATACGGTACCGAGGCCAACGGCTACATCAACTATGTGAAGGGCGCTAACATCGCCGGCTTCATCAAAGTTGCTGACGCCATGATTGCTCAAGGCATCGCTTACTAATCGTAAGTTTGTTTGCAAAAAAAAGGGGGAATCCGTGCGGGTTCCTCTTTTTTTTGTTCGCTTGCGTGAAAGTTATGTCTTATGCCAGCGTGTCTCATGGTTAGTAAAAACCGTTTGATGCGGATTGTCTGAGTGTGGTGTATAAAATTAACACTGTATTTCGTACATAAAAAAAATGTATTTTTGCAGGTTGTAACATTTGCGAAAAAGAAAGCTATTATGGATAATTTCATCGTTTCAGCCAGAAAATACAGACCATCGACGTTCAACTCCGTGGTGGGGCAGGAGAATATAACCTCGACGCTCAAGAACGCCATCAAGAACAACCAGGTGGCGCAAGCGTTTCTCTTCTGCGGTCCGCGTGGGGTGGGGAAGACCACTTGTGCGCGCATCTTCGCCAAAGCCTTGAACTGCATGCATCTGACGGACGATTTCGAACCCTGTAACGAGTGCGACTCCTGCATGGCTTTCAACAATTCGGCATCGTTCAACGTTTTTGAGCTGGATGCTGCCTCGAACAACTCCGTTGAGGGTATTCGCGAACTGGTCGATCAGGTGCGGATCCCGCCGCAAGGCGCGAAATATAAGGTCTATATCATCGATGAGGTTCACATGCTTTCGGGCGCGGCTTTCAACGCTTTCCTGAAGACGTTGGAGGAACCCCCTGCATACGCTAAGTTCATTTTGGCCACAACCGAGAAACACAAAATTCTCCCGACAATTCTTTCCCGTTGCCAAGTGTATGATTTCAAACGGATTAACGACAACGACATTGTGCGACACTTGCAGTTTGTGTCGCAACAGGAGGGAGTGACGGCGGAAGAGGATGCTCTGCGCGTGGTTGCTGCCAAGGCTGACGGCGCATTGCGTGACGCTCTTTCCATCTTCGACCAGTTAGTCAGCTTTTCGGGTAAAAATATCACCTATAAAGAGACAATCCAGAACCTGAATGTTTTGGATGTGGACAACTATTTTCAGGTGATGGACATTGTGCTGAGCGAAGATGTTTCGGGTGCATTGTTGCTTTTGGATGATATTCTGGCGAAAGGATTTGACGCACAGAACTTTATTTCCGGTCTTGCCACACATATCCGGAATCTGCTGCTCGCACAGAATCCTGGCACTGTGCAGCTGCTCCAGATGTCCGACGCTATCAAGCAAAAACTGCAGGTGCAGGCGCAGAAAGCGGATCGGATGCTGCTCACCCGAGCCTTGGAATTAGCCAACCAGTGTGATTTCAACTATAAAATGTCGAACAACAAGCGGCTTTCGGTGGAGTTGTGCATGATGCAGATCAATGCCAACTACGTTTATATGCGGCACCGTGCGAGGCAATCGCAGGAGCGATAACATCCCGGAAGGCGCAGGCGGTTCCGCCGAAGGCAATACCCCCGAAAGGCGTATGGTCTCAGAACCCCAAATCTCCACTCAGGGCTTGCAGTTTGCCGGGTTCACTCCCATCAAGCCGCTGCCATCTATCAAGGAGGTGGTGGCTCAGACGCTCACCCTGACACAACAACCCGCGACACCCGTATCGGTCGGGAATACCGAGGCGGCAGAAACGGTCAATGCGGATGTTGAACAAGCAGTCCCTCCGGCAGAATCAGAAGAGAGGAACTCGACACAGCCGCAGGCGGAGGAACAGCCGGAACGGCAGGAGACGGTTTCCGAACCTGTCTCCGAAGCACAGCAGGAAAAGAAAGAGGATTTCGCCGAATGTTGGAAACAGATGGTGGATTCCATCTTTCAAAAGAAGCCGGCGTTCTATCATCAACTGTATGACTACTTGCCTGTTTATGAGCATGATGTCATCAGTGTGGATGTGGAGAACGATTTTCAGAAGAACCAGCTTGAAATGAGCAAACGTGCGATGCTGGAATATTGGCGTAACCATTTCCAACTGAATGTTGATGAAATAGAGTTTGTGATCCATGAGCACGAGAGGAAAAAGGTGATTTACACGAGCGAAGACAAAGTGGAGAATATGCTGGAACAGAATCCTGCTTTGAAAGATTTCTTGCAAGTTTTGAATTTCAGGATAAAAGATTAGACGTGAGACGTATGACGTGGGACGTGTGACTTTGAACCTTGACCTTTGAACTTCTGAAACTTGAAACCTGAATGTATTGAATAAAAACTTAGAATATGAAAAAAGGACTATTATTTTTAGGATTATTGGTATTGACACTCGTCGGCCGGTCGCAGGCGCTGTTGCATTATGCTGCCGAGGATGCACGGTTGGACAGCGTGCGGTGGGCAATCAATCTGCCGCAGGAATTTACTGGCGAGGGTGTGATTATCGGAGTCACTGACTGGGGGTTCGATTATACCCATCCGGTGTTCTATGATACGAACATGGTGCATTATCGTGTGCTCCGCGCATGGGATCAGTTTAAGACCTCAGGTCCCGCACCGGAGGGCTATGATTACGGCACGGAATATGTCGGTGCAGAAGCTTTGTTGAATGCGAAGTGTGACACCAGCAACGTGTATGACTATGCCTATCATGGCACGCATTGCGCTGGAATCGCCGGTGGCGCCGGGGCGGGTACTGTGTATCGCGGCGTGGCCGTGGATGCGGAGTTCCTGTTTGTCAGTGTCAATTTGACAGACCAGCAGGTCATTGATGCGTGGCGTTGGATGTACGATGTTTCACAGCAGGAGGGCAAACGCTTGGTAATCAGCATGAGCTGGGGTCTATACTATCTCGACAACATGGACGGAACAGGCCCTTTGGCAGAAGAAATGCAGAGACTCAACGACCTCGGTGTGGTCTTCGTTACCAGTGCCGGCAACAACGGGGATGAGAACGACCATTTGATGAACACTTTTACCCAGCAGGATACAATCCGCACGGCTTTCACTTTCCCAAGCTCTTCCATCGGTTCCCGCATTACGATGATGAATAGTGCTAACCAACCCTTCTCGTTCTCGTTGTTCGCTATGGACAACTCTTTTAATATTCTTGCGGAGACTCCATTTTATGCCACAACCGAAGGAGGTCTTGTCAACTCCATGCTGGTGGTCGGCACCGACACTATTCGCTTTTGGTTTGAAGCGGAAGCCTCGAATGAGTACAATGAACGTCCTGGAGTGCAGTTGCGTGTTGCCAAGAACACCAGCTACAGGTTAGGGCTTGCGGTAGCGGCGAGTGGCGGTGAGTTCCATGCATGGAACATGGCGCTCATTGAGACCGACTACGGTAACTGGGGCGGCACCTTTGTACGGCCCAGCCAGCACCCCGACTGGATTCAGGGTGACGCGCTCTACGGAATCAGCACTCCGGCCAACATTGACTGCTCGATTGCTGTGGCCGCGCATTCTTCACGTCACACGGCACCGTCTGGCAATCTCACTGGTGGTGCCATTGCGAGTTTCTCCAGTTCAGGCCCCGGTTTTCACGATGTCCAAAAACCAGACATTTCCGCCCCTGGTAAGAATGTTGTGTCTTCGCTCTCCAGCTATACGAATACATATAATGGTACTTATCAGAAAAGTGTTGATTTCAATGGTAGGACGTATCGTTTTGTGTCCTTGTCGGGTACATCCATGGCTGGGCCTTTCGTGGCGGGCGTGGCTGCTTTGCTCCTTCAGGTCAATCCGTATCTTTCTGCAGCACAGGTGAAAGATATTTTGTTGCAAACAGCTTGTAATGACCAGTTTACAGAGCAGGCTGGCCCACTTCGTTTCGGGAGCGGCAAGGTGAACGCCTACCACGCTGTCTTGCAAGCTTTGACTACCGTCGGTATTGACGATTATGTCATTAACAAGGAGTCCTTGTTCACCGTCTTCCCGAATCCCGCGTCAAACCAATGTTATGTGACGGCCAACACAGAATCAGAACATACAATGTGCCAACTCATGGACATGACGGGACGTGTGGTGATGCAATCTGTCCTAACCTCGGGTGTGAATACGCTGAACTTGAACAGCCTTACCCCGGGATGCTACCTGATGAAAATCACGGACAACACGACTGTTGTCACAAAGAAACTGATTGTCAGAAATTAGCTATTAGCTTTTGGCTATTAGCTTATGGTCAAGTAGCCAACAGCCAAATTCGGCACAATATTTGCAAAACAAAAACCCGTTGAGAAGAAAAGAGACATGGGAGATTATATTCCAAACGAAGAATTAGAAAACAAAACTGTGGTCCGGAAGTATCGGGAACTGTTGCGTGTGGTTTACCCGAGGACGACAGTCGAGGAACGTAAACAAATCCGTAAGGCATTTGTGTTGGCCACGAATGCCCATTTCGGGGTGCGCCGCAAGAGTGGCGAACCCTACATCTACCATCCGATTGCAGTGGCCATGATTTGTTGTTCAGAGATGAATCTCGGTGCTACTTCTGTCATCTGTGCCCTGCTCCATGATGTTGTGGAGGACACGGACTACACACTTGAAGACATGCGCGAGCGCTTCGGCGAAGTCGTAGCTAATATCATCGATGGTTTGACCAAGATTGAGGATTTGGTGGTCGATAATCAGAACATGTCCATCCAGGCGGAAAACTTCAAGAAGATTTTCCTTTCCATGTCGAAAGATGTCCGGGTCATTCTCATCAAGTTGGCAGATCGATTGCACAACATGCGGACTTTGGACGCCATGCCGCATGAGAAGCAGCTTAAAATCGCCTCCGAGACATCCTATTTCTATGTTCCGTTTGCTCATCGGCTTGGTTTGTATTCCATCAAGAGCGAGCTGGAAGATTACGCCATGCGCTACACCAATCCGAGCGAATATTTCACGATAGCCGAGAAACTGAAGGAGACGGAAAAAGAGCGTTCGACGATGATCCCTGAGTTTATCGCTCCGATAAATGCTGCATTGGAGAAAGCCGGCATTCAGGCCGAAATATCCAGCCGTACTAAATCCGTGTCTTCCATCTACAACAAGATGCTCCGCAAACAGATCAATTTCGAGGATGTTTACGACATTTTCGCGGTGCGGTTCGTGTTTGACAGCCCGATGTACGAAGAATTTGACATCTGTTGGAAGATTTATCGGATCATTTGCGATCTTTATAAGACCAATCCGATGCGCGACCGCAATTTCCTCACTCACCCGAAGCCGAACGGGTATCAGTCGCTGCATGTGACTGCAATGAGCAAGCAGGGACGCTGGGTAGAGGTGCAGATTCGTTCCAAACGTATGGACGAGATTGCAGAGAAGGGACTTGCCGCCCATTACCGTTATAAGGAAGAAGGGGAAACCGAAGATGCCGACACAGAACTTGACCATCGTCTGGAGGACTGGCTGTTGAAGGCACGTGAGATTCTTGACAGCAAAGATGCCGACGCACTCGACTTCCTCAGTGAGGTTCGGCTTAATCTCGGACTCAAAGAAATCTACGTGTTCACGCCGAAAGGCGACATGAAGACGATGCCGCATGGAGCGACGGTGCTTGATTTCGCATACGCGCTGCACACCAATCTCGGAGACCATTGCATTGGTGCGAAGGTCAACTACAACATCACCCCGGTCAATAAGCCGCTCAACAACGGTGACCAAGTTGAGATTATTACCTCCAAGAAGCAGTTCCCAAAAGCGGAATGGTTGGAATTTGTGCAGACGCCAAAAGCCCGCAGGAGCATCAAGGATTTCTTCCGGAACCAGCAGCATGAATTGATATCTTCGGGCAAACTGTTGCTGAAGCAGTATTTTGATGAATTGAAAGTTGAGTATTCCAAAGAGAATATCCAGAAACTGATTGATGCTTCGTTAGAGAAGAGTCCGGAGGCGTTTTGGAACAGCATTGTTTCCAAGAAACTCACCAAGCAGAAGATTTCAAAGCTCCTGACGGTGAAAAATGCGAAAAAACTTGCTGATTTTCAACAGAAAGTGTCTCAGGAGATTGAAAATAAGCCTTTGAACCAGCTTATTGACGAACAGATGAATGTGACACCGAACGCTTTCCTTTTGGACGATGACTACGAGCAAATCAAGTATGTGTTGGCTGATTGTTGCAATCCGATTCCCGGCGACACGGTGGTGGGTTTCCAGGTGTCTGACAACCGCATCGTGGTACATCAGACCAGCTGCCCGAATGCCATCGCGCAGATGTCCCGTTTCGGAAACCGCATCATCAAGACCAAGTGGCGCAAGGGCCAGAACATCGCTTTCCTCTCTGGCATCAGGCTCAAGGGTTTCGACCGCAAGGGCATCATCAAGGAGATGATAGATGTGATTACTTCCCAAATGGACTTGAATATTCGGTCTTTAAACATTGAAACTAAGAACAACGTATTTACCGGCACGCTGATGCTCTACATCCAGAGTGTCAGAACACTGAACAACCTCATTGAGCAACTGCGCCAGATCGACCAAATGGAGTCGGTGGAACGGATCGGATACGATGTGAATTAGACGTGAGATGTGAGACGTAAGACGTGAGACGTAAGACGTGAGACGTAAGACGTAAGTAGATATAAGACAATGATAGAAAGATATAAGATATAAGATATAAGATGAAATAAAGAACGTATGCTCCAAAGTCTAAAGTCATACGTCTAACGTCTTAAGTCTTAAAGCAGACACCCAAAAAAAGAACAACCCCATTGAATGTAATTATAATAGTAACAAAAACCCCTTAAAATCCCAAAAAAATGAAAGCATCCGAAATTTTAGCATTCGTGGCAGGAGCTGCCGCAGCTACAGGAATCACCCTTTTGTGTACTACTGAAAAGGGTAAGGAAATCCGCCAAAAGGTGGGTGAGAAAATGACTCGCGAGGAAATCGACCGTCTCATTGCCAAACTTAAAGAGAAACGCGCCTGCGCCTCGAGCGAGGACGATTTCAACATCGACATTGAGGACGATGATTTCGAGAAAGAGATGCAAGACGAGGAACTGTAATGGACATCTTAGGTAGATTCACCAAGAAATCTGAACGCGGCGAGAAGACGTGGGCGGATGCCAAGACGTACTTCTCGCAGCGTTATGATTTGCTGAAGTTGGAATTTCTGGAAAAATCCACGCAGTTGCTGTCTGTGATTTTCTCCATGCTGATTGTCATCGTCTGCGCTTTGGTGGTGCTGATTTATCTATCATCAGCGGTCATTCACTGGCTGACGTTGGCTTTGGGCGCGGCATGGGCTTACACCATTCTGTGCGTTCTGTTCATCGGGATTATCGTGTTCGTGTTTTCCAAAAAGGATGTCCTTTTCGTGAAACCGCTTCTCCGCAAGTTCAGCCGAATCATGTATCCGGATGATGTGGATGCGGTGGAAACGGAGACTGTCATCAAGGATGTGGAGGATGAATACGTGTCCCAGAAGGGAGGTCAGCATGAGTAATAAAGCACCCATCAACAATATGGAAGATATCGCCCGGCGCAAACAAGAACTCCGAGCCAAAATCGAGGTACAGGAGCGCAAGTTGAGCAAGGATTTGGATGCCTATCAAGACGATGTGGAAACGTTAAAGAAATTCTGGTCGGGCGTGAAGGGTGTCCGCCATTTCGGACAGAACTTCAGCCTTTCGGGCATCTCGAATGCCGTTCAGGCGATGCGTGCGCTTCCGATTGGCAAGGCGGCCAAGAAGACCACTGGTAAGGCAGGTTGGCTGACGGCTATTACCATCGGTGCCGAGGTTGTCAACTGGTTTGTCCAGCGGCGCAAACGGCGTAAGCAGAAATAGGTGTCCTTGTCACCCTGTATTGTAAAAAAAAGAAGACTCTCAACGAAAGTCTTCTTTTTTTAGTGTGGGAACTACTAGATTCGAACTAGTGACCCCCTGCTTGTAAGGCAGGTGCTCTAAACCAACTGAGCTAAGCTCCCTGTCAAAATGACGCTGCAAAGATACACTTTTTTTTGACTTTTCCGCACGGTTTGGATGATTTTCTTTCTTGATTGAAAATGAACGGGTTAGAAAACGACCCCGGCGGAAATTCCGATGTATTGCGGTTTTTGCCCCTCCTTGTTTTGGAAGAAATGCTGGAATGAGTAGCGGTAATCAACACCCAAGGTGATGTATCCGAGCCGCATGTCGAAGCCTGCCGTAAGCAGCACCCAATTCTTTTCAATGTTCTCTTTGCTATATCCAAGCTCGTTTTCCGTGACTTTCAGCAATGGTTGATAGGAGATGCCCACTTGCGGCATGAAGGAGATTTTTTTTGTGATTCGCACATCGCCGACCACTTTGACAGGGATGACTAAGTAACGGTTCTCCACCAAATCGTCTGTGATGCTATCGTTAGGGAGTGTTACTTTGAACCGGTTTTTGAAGTATTGGTATCCGAATCCGATTTCGCCATAGACATATTTTCCCGCTCGGAAATAACCGCTGAAATGCACAGTCCTTGAGCCTGTCAGGTAGTCCACATCGGAATAGTTATGGACTATCGGGAACTGTGTGCCGACTTTAAATCCAATTTGATACCATTTTTCCTTTTGCGCGTTGACAATCGTTGCTGTCATCGCCAAAATCGTTATTATTATCCATTTTTTCATCGTATCCTCATTTCATGTCATTTCATCGTTATTCATTCTCATTCATCGTTATTCGTCGCATCTTCTTCCTCCATCGCTTTCGCCCGTTCAGTCTCCTTCGTGTTGAACTGGTTCATGGTGAGTTGCATTCCAACCGTCACGAAGGATTTCACAGCGCTCACGGCACGTTCGATGCAAGGCTCCACGAGTTTGAGCTCTTCGGAGGAGAACCGCCCCAGCACATAATCGACTTGGTAGCCTTGGGCGTAGTTTTTGCCGATGCCGCAGCGCATACGCGGGATGTCGGTGCGCTCCAGAGTTTCGATTATGTCGCCGATGCCGTTGTGGGTGCCGCCGCCGCCTTTCGGTTTCAGCTTGAAGATACCGAGCGGCAGGTCAATGTCATCGTAAATGACCAGACAGTGGTCAACGGAGACGTTTTCCTCTGCAAGCCAGTATTTAACGGCTTTGCCGCTAAGATTCATGTAGGTGGTTGGCATGATGATCACTAACTCGCGGCCTTTGAACGAGGCTCGGGCAACGTACGCTAAACGGTCGCTCTTGAACTCCGCTTTGAAGGCCTTTGCCACGGCGTTGGCTACTTCAAACCCGTAGTTATGGCGTGTTCCGGCGTATTGTTGCTCGGCATTTCCCAAACCCACAATCAGATAACGTTTTTCATTCTCCATCCGTTTCCTCGCTTTCTTCTTCAGACATGTTCACAAAAAAGGAAAAGTGTAGTTTTCCATATCTGCGGTGGTCGTAGAATTTTGGGTGGCCGGAAAAATCATGTATTCCGGAATGCTCCATCACCAACCAGCCGTCGGGGAGCAGCAATTCATGTTCAAACACGTTGTCGATGACTTTTTCGATGTCGGGGAGGTCGTATGGTGGGTCGGCGAAGATAATGTTGAACTTCTGTCGGCAGGCAGCAGTGTAGGCGAATGCGTCCTGTCGGATGACCGTCACCTGGTCGTTATATTGGAGTTGGTCGATGGTCTTCTGTATGAATTTGGTACACAACAGGTTCTCGTCAACAGCCACCACTGACAATGCGCCTCGTGAGGCGAATTCGTAGGTGATGTTGCCTGTGCCGGAAAAAAGATCCAGTACTCTGACGTTATCCAAATAAAAGTAGTTGTTCAGGATATTGAACAGACTTTCCTTTCCCATGTCCATAGTCGGCCGCACCGGAAGGTTGTTAGGTGCGACGATATGTCGGCCTCGATTTTTCCCGCTAATGATTCTCATGACTTATATGATGTTCAGGTTCAGTTTGTGTGTTTTCAGAAGAGAAGTCAGTTTTTTGTCCTCTTCTGCGAAAAAGTGGAGGTATAATGCGGTGTCCTGCAGGTGGAATTGAGTGACAATATTATATATGTAATACAATGTGTCGGCGGGCTCAACTAATTGAAATCGGTTTGTCATGAGAATTTCACCTTTATGGACGGCCATCACATCCGTGAATCCCGGGTTACGGCTCACAAAAAGGGTGTCATTGGATTTTTGTTGGCATAGAAAACGGTAAAAAAGGCTGTTTTCCGAAGTCGTTTGGGAGCGGAATGGCAGTCGTCCGAGTGTGTCTTTCTCGTTTTTTGTGAGAAAATAGACTGCACGGTAAGAACCGTTTTTTTCCGAATAAATCTTCCCGACATGAGATGTGTCGAATTGAAGTTCAAGGTACTCTTTGTCGCGGGAGGAATCATAGATTTCTTCGGGAATCAGCATTGGAATGTGCCGTGCAGCGATCACCGTGATTTCGTCGGACGTGTTGAAGAATCGGGGTGCTTCGTTTGTGATCAGCGTGTTGTCTGCGTAGGAGAACGACACGGTCTCCATTTTTTCACCGTTCTGCTTAAAAAACGAAAATCCATCCGGCGCAATGCGAATGGATTTCTCGTAATATTGTTCTATAAAAGGAGTCATAAGCGATATTATTCCCAACTGCCGGCGGTGCTGGCTTCGGTTAAGGATCCCATGTAGATGGCTTCGTACTGGGAACGGTATTGTTCTTCAGAAGAGAGGTCGTTGTAGAAAATCTTGTTCCACAGTTTGGTGAGGACGCCTGCATTACCAGGGGTGATGGATTTGTCCATGTTGTAGAGCAGGTCGTCAAGGCTCACATCGATACGGTAAACTGGGATAGTGTAGGTTTTGCTGGAGAGGGAATCGGTCTGGATCTCATATTTTTTCTCCTTGTTGGAGAAAGGGATGTATTGGAAATGCTTAAAATTCTCGGCAGGGATTTTGTGGTCGATATCGAGAATCTTCTCCATGGCGGGGACTTCCACGATTTCCTTGTGAATCAAGCCCAATTTGAAGGCTTCGGCTTCGCTCATGGTGTCGGGGAAGTTACCAACGTTCTTTTCAATCATCACGGTGCCGTTATTTACGAAATCAACCAGTTTGTCAATGTCGTCGGCATACACTTTGTGGACGTTTTTGTAAACGGCCTGCGCACTGCGGATGGCTAACAAGTTCTGCACGTTTGCCTCCTTGCGGAGCTGATAGACGGTTTTGAATTTTTCGGGGCGCATGATGCTGCGGGCGGCGAAAATGGCCAAAATCACCACGACAACCGCCAATAAAATAGAGATTAATCTTCTAATTTTCATAATGTTATATAACTTTATTGTTTATTCTCCATTAAAAATTTCACCTTGCAAAAGTAGTAAAAATATGGGTACGTTTTTATTTTTCTAAAAATATTTTCAAGAATCCATTGTGAATTAAAAAAGGATCCGGTGTATCCCTGTTTCATAGTGGTTTACAAGCAGGTTCTTAAGATGCTGGTAGTCAGAATTGTTTTCCACGAAATCGATGTTCTCGGTGTCAACCAGCAGAATGGGGATTTGCTGGTTCTCGCGGAAGTAGGTCAGATATTTCTCCTGAATGTCGGTCAGGTATTCAATGGTGATGTCCTTCTCGAAAGAGCGGTTCCGCTTGGCGATTTGTTTCAGCAGACGGTCGGGTTTGGTGTAAAGGTAGAGGATGAGGTCGGGCTTCGGGAGGAAGTCGGCGATGGTGTCGAACACTTTCTTGAAGAGGGAAAATTCGTCTTTGGAAAGGTTGTTCTTGGAGAAGAGCAGGCATTTGTCGATGAAGTAGTCGCCGATGACGAAGTCGGTGAACAGATCGCGGGCGGTGAGCAGGTTCTTGAGCTGCTGGTAGCGGTCCATGAGGAACGTCATCTCCACGGGAAAGGAATAATGTTCCGGGTCTTTGTAGAACTTTTCCAGAAAGGGGTTGTCGGCGAAACGCTCCAGGACGAGCTCGGCGTTCAGCTCGGATGCGAGCATGGTCGCAAGTGTGGTCTTTCCCGCGCCGATGCTGCCTTCTACAACCACATAATTATAAGGTATCTTCATGTTCGGTCAGGTTAATGTTCAATTCGTTTAGGGAAGCGAGCACAAAGTCGCGTTCGGCGATGTGAGGATGCGGGAGCGTGAGCCGTTCGTCGTGATACCGCATCCGGTCATAGTCCAGGATGTCTAAGTCGATGGTGCGGGCATGATATACGGGCTTCCCGTCCTTGAGGTAGCTTTTCTGCGTCCGCCCTAATCTCCGCTCGATGGATTGCAGCCCGTCCAAAAGCGCTAATGGTTCGAGCGTGGTCTCCATTATGATGACTTGGTTCAGGAACGGGTCTGAATCAAACCCCCAAGAAGGGGTCTCAATCACGGAAGATCGTTGCAAAATAGAACCCAACTCCTTTTCAATAAGGAACCTTGCGGACTGGAGATAGAACTCGCGGTCGCCTATGTTGCTGCCCAATCCGATTACGGCACGGTGCTGCATCTGTCCGTACGATAATGGCTTAGTTGTTGATGAAAAGCAGCGGATTAGCCGCCAAACCAGCAATCACACTCAACGATTGTGAATAATTGAGGATGTTGTTGATGATTCTTCTGGACGGTTTCTCTTTTTTGACGGTTTTCTTTATTTCAGGTGTAGAATATTTATTCATCGGCAGAAAATTTGTTTCTAATTTTTTCAATAAATGGTTAACGTGAGGCTTCTAAAAATATTGTACATCATATCTGAAAAAAACTTATTTTTGCAGACAGAAATATGGTATTACTTTGTAATTTGAAAAGTTATGTATAATCAGGAATATGGACTTTATGTGGCGCATTGCGATGACGGTGCGCTTTCTATTCAATCGAAAATGGCCAACCGCCACGGGTTGATTGCCGGCGCGACGGGAACGGGCAAGACCGTCAGTTTGCAAGTGCTGGCTGAAACCTTCAGCCAGATAGGGGTGCCCTGTTTCATGGCCGATATGAAGGGCGACCTCTCCGGCATCAGTCAGATTGGCAAGATGAGTGGGTTCATTGAGAAACGTCTGCCGGAGTTCGGACTCGAAAATCCTGAGTTCCAGGCTTGTCCGGTTCGGTTTTACGATGTGTTCGGCGAGCAAGGGCATCCGATCCGCGCCACCGTGTCGCAGATGGGGCCGCAGTTGCTCTCCCGTTTGCTTGGCCTCAACGAGACGCAGGACGGTGTGCTCAACATCGTGTTCCGCATCGCCGACGAGCGCGGTCTGATGATCATCGACCTCAAGGATCTGCGGGCAATGTTGGAGTATGTTTCCAAACACGCGAAGGAATACACGATGAAGTACGGCAACGTCTCCACGGCCTCCATCGGTGCCATCCAACGTGCGCTGCTGCAGTTGGAAGCGCAAGGGGCGGACAAGTTCCTCGGCGAGCCGAGCTTCGACATCTACGACCTCATCCAGACGGAGAACGGAAAGGGTGTGATGAGCGTTCTGGCCGCCGACAAGCTGATGATGCAGCCCAAACTCTATAGCACTTTCCTGTTGTGGCTGCTTTCCGAACTTTACTCTACGCTGCCCGAAGTCGGCGACCTCGACAAACCGAAGCTCGTCTTCTTCTTCGATGAGGCGCACACGCTCTTCGAGGACACCTCCAAAGCGTTGGTTGACAAGATAGAACAGGTGATTCGTCTGATCCGAAGCAAGGGCGTGGGCATCTACTTTATCTCGCAATATCCGACTGACATTCCGGACAATATCCTCGGACAGTTGGGCAACCGCATCCAACACGCGTTGCGAGCCTATACCCCCAAAGACCAGAAGGCTGTGCGTACTGCCGCTGACACGTTCCGTGCTAATCCGGCGTTCAAGACCGACGAGGCCATCATGAACTTGGAAACGGGCGAGGCGTTGGTCAGCTTCCTTGACGAGAAAGGTGCGCCGGGCATGGTGCAACGCGCGAAAATCCTCTTCCCGTTGTCGCAAATAGGGGCTATCACCGAGGGACAGCGGATGGACATCATCAAGCAGAGTCGTGTCTATGGCAAATACGACACGCCCGTCGATAATGAGAGCGCTTTCGAGATTCTGATCAAGGAAGCGGAGGAGGCGCTTGCCGTGCAAGAGGCTGAAAAACATGCGATAGAGGAAGCCAAGCAAGAACAAAAGGGGGAGAAGACATCTTCCAAGAAGCAAGGTGTCATGGGCAAGGTGCTCAAGGCAATCATCACCGCCGTGACCGGCACGTTGGCTACGGCTGCGGGCACGGCCATCAGCAACAAGGTGACAGGTAAGAAGTCCAAATCGAAGACCTCCACGAAGGAAAAGGTCATCAAGAACACCACCTCCGCCGCCACGAGAACCATCACTCGCGAGATCTCACGGGATATTCTCGGGAACATCCTTAAGTAATGATTGTTGTTGATAGATGATGATGAATTCCATAGAACTGTTTGCCGGTGGGGGAGGGCTTGCCTTGGCGGCCTCTCGTTCGGGATTTAACCATTCTTTTATGGTGGAATGGGATTCGGATTCTGTCAGCACGTTGCGTCAGAACAGCCTGTTGTTGAAGTTGTCATCTAAATCTGATAAAACTATATTTAACGGTGATATTCGGGATGTGAATTTTTCTCATTATTCAGAAAAAGTGGATTTGTTGTCAGGAGGCCCTCCATGTCAGCCTTTTTCCGTTGGAGGTAAGGCTCAAGCCTTTAATGATAGTCGTGATATGTTTCCACAGGCTGCACGGGCTTTAGCTGAAATAAAACCGCGAGCATTCATTTTTGAGAATGTGAGAGGTTTGCTGCGGAAAAGTTTTGCCCGATACTTTAATTATATTATTTTACAACTTACTTATCCTGAAATTGTCCGATTGGACAATCAGTCTTGGGAAGAGCATCTCTCGCTTTTGGAGAAACACCATACGAGCAACGCCTTTTACGAAGGGTTGAAATATAATGTCGTTTTCAGATTGGTGAATGCGGCTGATTATGGTGTCCCTCAGAAACGGGAGAGAGTTTTTATTGTTGGGTTCAGAAACGATGTGAAAGGCGATTGGTGCTTTCCTGAACCGACACATTCAAAAGAGGCTCTTGACTATGCTAAGTATTGTACCGGTGAATATTGGGGACGACATAATCTCCCCATTCCAAAGTCAGTGAAATGTACCTCACAATTGCTGTTTGCACCAGATAAGAAACCCTGGGTTACTGTCCGTGATGTTTTATGCGACCTTCCCAATCCGCAAAATAAAGAGAATAAAACAGTAAATCACCAGTATCAACCTGGTGCGAAAATATATCCCGGGCATACAGGAAGTTGCTTGGACGAACCGTCCAAAACAATAAAGGCAGGGGCTCATGGTGTCCCAGGTGGTGAAAACATGATGCTTCTTGATGACGGAACGGCCCGATACTACACGGTTCGCGAGGCAGCCCGAATCCAGACTTTTCCTGATGAATACATGTTCCCATGTTCTTGGACAGAAAGTATGCGACAAATAGGCAATGCTGTTCCGGTTCTTTTGGGAAGTGTTGTTGCAAAATCTGTTTATAATACGTTGAAGAATGACAGACATTAAAATTTTCAATCCATTGGATAAAGAAAACCTCGGTAAGAGTGTCTCAACAGCTATTTTGACGCAAAACGTAATCCCTTTTACTGAATTACGTGATTTTGTGGGCGCAGGTGTATATGCAATCTACTATACGGGTGATTTCCCGCTTTATAAAGAGATTGCGGCTGCGAATAAAGGTGAATTTTTACAACCAATATATGCGGGAAAAGCTGTTCCACAGGGCGCAAGAAAAGGTAATCTCGTATTGGATTCCCTGTCGGGGAATGATTTGTATCGTAGATTGAATGAACATCGAAAATCTATAGAAGACGTTCAGAATCTTTTAGTTGAAGACTTTTATTTCCGATATCTTATTGTTGACAACATTTGGATACCATTAGGTGAATCTGTCCTAATTCAGCAAATTAAACCTCTATGGAATAACATAGTTGATGGCTTTGGTAATCATGATCCGGGGAAAGGTCGTGTTAATCAACAAAGGTCACCTTGGGATATGTTACATCCTGGCAGAAAATGGGCTGAAAAATTAGCACCAGGTAAATCTGTAGAAGAAATTAAGTCAGATATTGCAGAGTTTTTTTCATCATCCTCTGCTTCAATAACCAATAACCATTCAAAAAATGCAAAAAGTATTAGTCATATACACCGGCGGTACCATCGGCATGATGATGGACCCGGAAGACAAGGCTCTGAAGCCTTTTGAATTCAAGAATATCCGGCAGCAGCTGCCTATGCTGGACCTCTTGGAGTGCGACATCACCTTCAAGAGCTTGCTGCCTCTCATCGACTCTTCGGACACCAACCCGCAGTTCTGGCTCCGGCTGGTGGACATGATCGAGACCGAATATCAGAACTATGACGGTTTTGTGGTGCTGCACGGCACCGACACGATGGCCTACACCTCCTCGGCGCTTAGTTTCCTGTTAGAGAATCTTGACAAGCCCGTCATTATTACTGGTTCACAGCTGCCTTTGGGTGTGCTGCGCACAGACGGCCGTCGCAACATCCTCAACGCCATTGGCTTTGCCGCTGACCAAAAAGACGGGAGACCTATGCTGAACGAGGTGTGTCTCTTTTTCCAGACCGCCCTTTTCCGCGGCAACCGCATCTACAAGGACGATGCCGCCAGTTTCAACGCCTTTCACTCGCCCAACTACCCACATCTGGCAAATGTAGGCACCGAGATATCTTATAACGAGCATTGTCTGCTCCCTAAAAGCGTCCCCGGCACCTTCATTGCCCACCACAAGATGGATAACAACGTGGGACTCATCAAGCTTTTCCCTGGCATTAACCTTGCTACCATGGAGGCCATGCTGAACACGGAAGGTTTGCATGCCGTCGTTCTGGAGACCTTTGGTGTGGGTAATGCCCCGACATCTCCGGATTTCCTCAAGATTCTCAAGGACGCCATCGACCGAGACATCATCCTTGTCAACATCTCCCAATGCAAGGGCGGTGGCGGCGTGGAGATGCAGCGTTACGCCACGGGCAAGCACCTTGCCGACATCGGCGTTACTTCCGGAAGTGACATGACCACCGAGGCGGCCCTTACCAAGCTGATGTACCTCTTCGGCGAGGGTTATCCATTGGATACCATACGGAAATTGTTGAAAATGTCCCTGCGCGGGGAATTAACCGAGAACTACTAATGGAAATTGAAATCTGCTGTGGTTCGATACAGTCGGCCGCGAACGCGAAAGCTGGCGGCGCGGTGCGTGTCGAGTTATGTCAAGGGCTGATAGAGGGCGGTACCACGCCGTCTCCTGCCACCATTGAATATGCCGTGAAAGAGTTGGGACTGCAAGTCTTCGTCTTGGTCCGTCCTCGCGGCGGCGACTTTTGCTACAACGAATTGGAAATCAAAACGATGGAGGAAGATGTGAAATACTGCAAGAAAGCTGGCGTAGCTGGCATTGTGGTCGGATTCCTGCATCCAGACGGAAGCATTGACACGGAGCTGACCCGTCGGTTCGTGAAATTAGCCGCCCCGCTGCCGGTAACGTTCCATCGTGCCTTCGACCGTTGTCCTGAACCCTTGAAAGCATTGGAGCAAATTATTGATTGCGGTTGCGCCCGTATCCTGACCTCCGGTTGCAAACCTACCGCTATGGAAGGCGCGGATTTGCTGAAACAGCTTGCGAAGCAGGCAAATGGTCGCATCAAGATTCTTGCGGGAAGCGGTGTCACACCTGAAAACGCAGCGGTGTTGCGGGAAAAAACCGGTGTTCCGGAGATTCACGGCTCTTGCAAAATCACGCGTGCTGACGGAGCGTGGGAGACGGATGTCGATGCGGTGACGAGGCTTATTGAGCAGTTGGCGGGGAAATGATGTATAATGTATAATGAATGAGGAATTATGAATAGGAGATTTGTATTGTTTGCGTTTTTTAACTGTTTGTTGTTATCATTATTGGTGCCGCAGGGCATGGCGCAGAAGGATTATTGGGCAGTGGTTCAGCAGGACTATTTCAACCGCCAAGACATCTCGCAGGAGGTGCGCGACCAGGTCGGAATGTATAACCTGAAGTCTGCGGAGCAGAGCCGTAGCATCTACCGCTACCTCATGTTTTTGTACGCCTACATGCCGCAGAGCGACCTTGCCGACTACGATTTCGAGTTTTTCGAGCAGCAGGTGAAGGTTGCAATGGAGGCGCGGAATACTTTCTCATGGGGTAAGACCATCCCCGAAGACATTTTCCGCCATTTCGTGGTCGTTTATCGCGTGAACAATGAGAATTTGGACACCGCGCGGTCGTATATCTTCCACCAGCTGAAGGATCGCATCAAGAATATGAGCATGTATGACGCGGCTTTGGAGGTGAACCACTGGTGCCACGAATACGTCGATTATCAGCCTGCTGATGCAAGGACATCGGCGCCGCTGGCCACACTGAAGACCTCGCACGGGCGTTGCGGTGAGGAGAGTACCCTCACGGTGACGGCACTTCGCGCTGTGGGCATCCCCGCCCGCCAGTGCTATACCCCTCGCTGGGCGCACTGCGACGACAACCACGCCTGGGTGGAAGTTTGGGTTGATGGCAAGTGGTACTTCCTCGGTGCCTGTGAGCCCGCGCCCGCCCTCAACATGGGCTGGTTTGCCGTGCCTGCCACGCGCACGATGATGGTACACACCAACGTCTTCGGCCGCTACGAAGGTCCTGAGGAGGTGAACAAGAGAACCCCGTATTATTCCTGCATCAATGTGCTCTCCAACTACGCAGATACGGTCACGGCATACGTCCATGTCTATAATCGTAATCACCACCCGGTGAAAGATGCTTCCGTCTGCTTCAAACTCTACAACTACGCCGAATATTACACTCTTGCGGAGGTGAAAACCGATGAGAACGGCTGTGCAAAGCTGAATACGGGTCTCGGCGATCTGATGATTTGGGCAAAAAAGGGCGATGAGTATGCCTATGACAAGATTGATCTGCGCAAACAGAACCATCTGGTCTTGGAATTGGGCGGAACAGTGCCGAAGGAGTGGATGTCTGAAGGCGTTCTCCTCCAGATGTTTGATATGGTTCCTCCCGTTGGCAAGCCGTTGGACAACAACGTAAGCGCATCAGCACAACAGGCCTGCAACGAGCGGATGGTCAAAGAGGATAAGATGCGCGAGGCGTATCGTGCCACCTTCCCGACAAAGGCGCAGACGGACAAATACAAAAACGAATATTTCACCGCTGACGAGTTCTACGACGTGATTCATCGCAGCGAGGGCAACCATGCCGAAATTGTCAAGTTTCTGCAGAATCATAGCAAAAAAGAAGAAGGCCTTTTCTTGAAAGAATTTGTGAATGCATTGGCGGATAAAGATTTGCGCGATACTAAGGCGGAGACGTTGGAAAGCCAGCTCGTGACTTACAAGTCTGGCAAGTATCCTGTGGAAGTTTTCATCAAGGGGGTGCTGCCCGCCCGCATTTCCAATGAGTTGATCCGCGATTGGCGTCACGACCTGCGTGAGGCGTTTCTCAATATCTTTCCCGGTAATTCCACCTCGACTGTTGACAAGCTGATAGACTGGACAAAACGTCACGTCACGGTGGATCCGCTCTGCAACTACTACAACTGCCCGATCAGCCCGATGGGAGTCTTTAAGATCCGTCGCGCCGATGCGCACTCCCGCGACATCTTCTTCGTTGCCTCATGCCGCAGCCTCTTTGTTCCTTGTTATCTGGATAATGCTTCCAACAAAATTTACGTCTGGCAAAAGGGTGATTGGCAGGAGATTACGTTTGACGAGACCACTGCCACGCCGAACGAGAAACTGGTCACGCTGACCCTCCACAACCCGAAAGGTTACACGTATTACACCCATTACACGCTGCAACGTTTTGAAAACGGTGAGTATGTCTCCTACGATTTTGAAGGCGACCCCCGTGTGGAGGCCCGTGACATCGTTCTCAATCTCCCTCCGGGCACCTATTGCCTTTCTTCCGGCAACCGCTATAGCGATGGTGAAGTGTTGTCGGAACTCTATTTCTTCCCGTTGAAAAAGGATGAGAAACAGTCTATTTCAATACCTGAGTTGGTACCTCGAGACAACAACTATGGTCATTTGAATTTAAATGTCAATAAATTGAATAACAAATTGTTATTGGATTTGCTTAAAGAATCGGGCAAAGAAAGGATGGTGCTCTGTCTGGTTGCTCCCGGCACGGAGCCGACTAACCATTTGGCCAAGGAACTCGCTGCGAAGAAAGCCGACTATGAGGCTTGGGGTGGCAAGGTTTTGCTGGTAGCCAACAATGAGAATTGGAAAGCTGAGAAGAACCAACCAGTCAATGTGGAGGTGGTCTCCGAGAATGTCAGCGAACTCACCGAGAGCGTGCTGGCGGCCCTGAAGAATGCAGTTCATGACGGTTCTTTATCGCACACTACAGGTGAGCGTCCCGTCTGCCTCATTCTCGACAAGGAGGGCAACATCCTGTTCGTCTCCGAAGGGTATCATATCGGGTTGGGGGATTTGTTGTTGGATGGGGTAGTGAAATGATAAGGAGATTAGGTGATACGAGAATTGGGTTGTATGAGAACAGGTGGATTTTTGGGGTTGTAAGTCTCAAAGGATTTTGTATCTTTGCACTCTTAAATTTTCGCTTATGAAAAAACATTTTTTATTTGCTCTTATTCTTGTATTATCAGTGTTTTGCGGTTTTTCACAGTCAAAGAAAATCACCGTTGAAGAGATTTGGGACAACTTCTCATTTTACCCGCGTGGGGTGGCTGGCTATACCGCTATGCCCGTGAGCGATGATTACACTGTTATCAAACGCGCCGGAATTGAGCGGCATCATTTCAGCGACGGTTCTGTTGTTGGTATTATTTTGTCGCATAGTGATTTAAGTGCTGCATCCAAAGAAAGACTTTCTGTGGCGGGCATCAGTGAATACGCTTTCTCGGCAGATGAGAAGAAGATTATGCTTGCCTTCGACCAAGAGAGCATCTATAGACGTTCTTCTTTGTCTCATTACTATGTCTATGATATTGACGGAAAGAAGCTGACGCCGATTTCTGACACTGCGCACCTGCTCCGTTTCGCGGAACTCTCTAAAGATGGCACCAAAGTGGTCTTCGCCCGCGATTGCGACCTTTACTATCAGGATCTGAACACGGGTAGGGTGGTGCAGATAACCCGCGACGGCAAGCCCAACCACATCCTGAATGGTTTTGCGGACTGGGTCTATGAGGAGGAACTTGACATGTCGCAGGCCGCCTCCTGGTCGCCCGATGGGACCAAGATTGCCTACCTCCGCTTCGATGAGAGCCGTGTGAAAGAATACACCATCCCGATGTACGACGAGCTCTATCCTACGGATTTCAAGTACAAATACCCGAAGGCCGGAGAGGACAATTCCCTCGTGGAGGTTCACATCTACGACCTCGCTACGGGCACCGACACTCGTCTGGACCTTGGAGACAATAGCAACTGTTACTTCCCGCGTGTCTATTGGCTGCCCAATAGTCGCGATGCCATCGTGCTGAAGCTCAACCGCCATCAGAACCAACTTGACTTCGTCCGGTACAACACCGTAACAAAAGTGCAAGATGTTGTTTATCAGGATGTCAACGAGAAATGGTTGGATGTGACCGACAACTACTATTTCCTTCAAGATAACAACTCCATGATTGTCACATCCGAGCGCAACGGTTTTAACCATATCTACAAAGTAACTTTTGGTGGCGAAATTAAACAGCTGACCAATGGACAATGGGAAGTAAATGAAATTCAATATGTTAATGAATCCAAGAAGTTGATTTATTACCTCTCCAACGAGTCGGGTGTGTTGAACCGCGACCTTTACGTCATCAATTTCGACAGTAAAAAGACACAGAAAAAGTTGTTGACTGCGGGCAACGGTTGGGCGAGCACGGAATTCTGTCCCAACGGCAACTACTACCGCTTGCAATATTCCGATCTGAATACACTTCCGAAATATACCATCAACGATAGGACAGGCCAGGAGTTGCGTGTGTTGAACGACAACCAGAACGTGAAGAACACGATGGATGAATATGGTTTCGTGAAACGTGAGATCATCAGCTTCACCACCGCTGACGGCGTGACGCTGTACGGCTGGATGATGAAGCCGGCGAATTTCGATCCATCCAAGAAATATCCGGTGATGATGAATTGCTACGGTGGTCCTGGTTCGCAGCAGGTGATGAACGCCTACAGCAGTGCCATGGACCTCGCCTTCTATCAGATGCTGGCGCAGCACGGCTACATCAGCGTCTGTTTCGATGGTCGCGGCACGGCCACCCGTGGCGATGCCTTCAAGAAGGTGATCTATCAGCAGATGGGCAAGTACGAGGCCATCGACCAGATTGCTGCGGCTAACTGGCTCAAGAAACAGTCATACGTGGATGGCGACCGTATCGGCATCTGGGGCTGGAGCTTCGGCGGCTATCTCTCCGCATTGTCGATGTTCCGTGGTGACGGTGCCTTCAAGATGGCCATCTCGGTCGCTCCAGTGACCAACTGGCGTTACTACGACAACATCTACACCGAGCGGTTCATGCGCACCCCGCAGGAGAACCCCGACGGCTATGACCTCAACTCCCCAACGACCTACGCTAAGAACCTAAAAGGCAAGTATTTGCTGATCCATGGTACCGCCGACGACAACGTCCACTTCCAGAACGCCATGGAGTTGGTGAAGGGTCTGAACGCGGCCGGCATCGACTACGACCAGTTCTTCTTCCCCAACAAGAATCACTTCATCATGGGCGGGAACACGAGGACGTATTTGTATAACAAGTTGGCGAAGTATATTCTTGAGAATTTATAGAAACGCAAAATTTTGTTTGGCTACTAATTACAGATCACTAATCACTGTTCACTGAAAAAACCAATGGAAAAACGTTTTTGGAACGAATATCAGAAAGAAATTGCCGACGATCACTTCTTTTATGAAAGAAGTTGCATCCGGCAGACCTTTTTCCCTGGCTCGGAGGCCGCTTTCCTGAACATTATGCGCAATGACCTCGGGAAGGATGTCTATGACTCCTCACACCAGCACACATGTACGGGCATCGGCTATCATGCGGATGTTGTGCCGTTCGAGACGACTATGACTATCGTGGCGCGGCTTTTCTCACTTATGACTGAGCGCGGCTACAAGAACTATGTGCCTTCGTGTGTCACTTCCTTTGGCGTGATGACTGAAATCATGGAGAAATGGAATGAGGACCCGAAGCTTTTGGAGATGGCGCGGGAGTATCTGCACAAAGCCACAGGTCGCACGTTCGAGATTCCAGAGAACATCGCCCACCCGTCGGATTTAATCTACAAGTTCCGCTTCGATTTGAAGGAGAAGATGAAATACCAGCTGATTAACCGCTTTACTGGTAAGCCGTTGCGTGGTGTGGAGCACATCGGTTGCCATTACGCCAAGATTTTTCCAAAGCACGGTGTCGGCAACGCGGAGTTTCCGTATGTGCTGGCTGGCATGATTGAGGCGTGGGGCGGCGAGGTGGTTGATTACCCTGAACGCCGTCACTGCTGCGGTTTCGGCTTCCGCCAGTACCTCGTGCAGGAGAACCGCGGTTACTCCATTGCCAACTCCAAGAAGAAATTCGAGTCAATGGAGCCCTACGAGCCCGATTTCATCGTGGCCAACTGTCCAGGATGCACTATGTTCCTCGACAAGTGGCAATATACCATCGCCGAGATGGAACACAAAACTTACGATAAGGAAGGTTATGGTATTCCCGTGCTGAGTTACGAAGAGTTAGCCGGTCTGCTTCTCGGTTACGATCCGTGGGTGCTTGGACTGCAGATGCACCAGGTCCAGTGTGAACGCCTCCTCGACAAGATCGGCATCGCCTACAACCCCGACGACAAATACCGCGGCGCCTCCGGCAAGATTCTCCGCGCTCCCGAGAAACCCGAAGTGCTGAAGGTGTGACGAATTAGCAGTTAGTAGTTAGCAGTTAGCAGTTAGTAGTTGAAACGAAACCGCCCCATATTATTAACTACTTCCTTGAGCGGCCCCGGAGGGGCAAGACGCGCGAAGCGCTAATAACTCCACACAAGCGGAGCGCAGTGTGGGGGCTTGAGCAGCCTCGGAGGGGCAAGAGCTCGGTAGCAAATAACCCCACATAAGCAAAACGCAGTGTGGGGCCATCAAAAAAAAACGAACGAATATGAATAATATCGCAATCATAGGCGCCGGCCCGGCCGGCATAGAGGCCGCCTCCGTGCTGGCCAAACAACATCAGGTGACCCTCTTCGAGAAAGAGGAAAAACCGCTGTGCAATATCCGTGACAAGGCCTTCCTGTTCCCGGACTTCAGCTCCGCGGACGAGCTGGCTGACAAACTGGAAGCCAAGCTCTCGCACGAGAACATCACTCTCAAGGCAAACTGCGCCGTGACTGCCATGAACCGCACTGGCGAACAGTGGACGCTGACCACCGCCGACGGAGAGACAGCGACTTTCGACAAAGTGCTGTTGGCCACGGGTTACAGAGTCTTCGATGCGCATCAGAAAGAGGAACTCGGCTACGGCATTTACAAAGGTGTGATCACTTCCATTGAGATGGAGAAGATGATCAAGGAAAACCAGATCCGCAACAATATGGACGAGGTGCCGAAACAGATTGTCTTCCTGCAGTGCGTGGGCTCCCGCGATGAAAAGTCGGGCAACAATTACTGCTCGAAAGTCTGTTGCGTGACTGCTGTGAAGCAGGCTATTGAGATTAAGAAACAGCATCCCGAGACGGAGGTCTATGTCTTTTACATGGACTTGCGCATGTGGGGACAGGGTTTCGAGGAGATGTACCGCGAGGCACAGGAGAAATACGGCGTGAACTTCGTGCGCGGCCGAATCTCCGAGGCAGCCTCCACTTTCGACAACCGCGTGCAGATCAAGGCCGAGGACACCCTCATGGGCAACCCGATGACGATGAATGCCGATCTTCTGGTGCTGATGGTGGGCATGTGCGCTTCCGAAGGTACCGCCACGCTGTCCAAATGCGCCGGCATCGACGGCCTCTACCGTTTCGCGCAGAGCCGTTCGCCGCACATCGAAGACAACCTCACCTCCCAACCCGGATTGTATGTCGCCGGTTCCTGCAAACGCCCGATGTGCATAGAGGACACAATCCAGGACGCCCGCGCCGCCGCGCTGGAAATAATTTAAGACTTAAGACTTGAGACTTGAGACTTGAGACTTAGGACGTGTCGATACCTCCCAAAGTCTTAAGTCTCACGTCTTAAGTCTAAAAATATGTTGATATGAAAAAACTACTAACAATAATCCTATTTGTTGCCGCAAACCTCTGCTTGACCGCCCAGACCAACTACACTTTCATCTCCCATCACAATGTGGTGAAGGACGCTTACAATTTTTGGGTTTCGGTGCCGGACACTTACGAAGAACAGAAGGGAGAGATTCCAGTGGTATTGTTTCTGCATGGTGCAAGTCTGTGTGGCAATGACCTGAACCGTGTGAGAAAATACGGTTGTTTGGATGCCATTAGCATGGGTCGTGACATCAATGCCATCATCATCGCCCCGCAGAATCCCGGCGGTGCGTGGAATTCCATGAAAGTACTGAACATTCTGAACTGGGTGACGAATCAATATGCGGTGGATACAAATCGTATCTACTTGATAGGTATGAGCTTGGGCGGCTTTGGAACGATTGAGTTCCTGGCAAACCACGGTGAGAAGATCGCTGCTTCGATGGAATTATGTGGCGGCACTATTCGTAAAGACCTTTGCAAGCTGAATCAGGTACCGTTATGGATCATCCATGGTACTGCCGACAAGGCCGTGCCCGTTTCCCGCGCAACGGAAATCCAGGAGGCCATGAGAAAGTGCGGCAGCACCGACCTTTTGCGGCTCGACAAGTGGGCGGGAGTCAACCACGGCGCGTTGGCCCGCTTGTTTTACTTGAAAGAAACCTACGACTGGCTGTTCTCTCACTCCAAGGCCGACAACCCGCGCCAAGTCAACAAGGACATAAAGCTGAAGAGCAGCGACATGGCGGACGCTTACAAAGACATCAATCGCGGTTCCAATGTCATTACGGTGCAGAAATATAATCGTAGGCAGCAAGACACCAACGATATGCGCCGGACTGACGATGGCGATGACGACGAGGTGGTCTCCAACAAGGGTGCAGAGCAGTCTGACGTGAAATCGGAGGCACCGGCCAATAACAAAGCAGTCGAGAAACCGGCCCATCAGTCCCAACCCGCCACAAAACCACAATCCGCCGCGAAGTACCACACGGTCAAGCAGGGCGACACACTCTACGCCATTGCCAAGAAGTACCATACCACGGTCGATAAGATCTGTAAATTGAACAAGATCAAGGAGACGACGATATTGCAAATCGGCCGTAAACTCCGCGTGAAGTAACCTTCTAACCTCCTAACCATTTAACCTTTATACATGAACGAAAACATAAACAATGTCAAGCGCCGTTTCGGCATCATTGGGTTCGACCCCGCGTTGGATCACGTCATTGATGTGGCCATGCAGGTGGCGGTGACCGATTTGTCGGTGTTGGTGACTGGCGAGAGCGGTTCCGGCAAAGAGTCGGTTCCGAAGATCATCCATGCCTACTCGCCACGTAAGACCAAGACCTACATTGCGGTGAACTGCGGTGCAATTCCCGAAGGCACTATTGATTCGGAGCTTTTCGGACACGAGAAAGGCGCTTTCACGGGGGCCGTCGATTCCCGCAAGGGTTATTTTGAGGAAGCCAACGGTGGCACTCTGTTTCTTGATGAGGTTGCCGATTTGCCGCTTTCCACGCAGGTGCGACTCTTGCGAGTGCTGGAGACGGGCGAGTACATTCGTGTGGGCTCCTCCAAGGTGATGAAAACCGATGTGCGTGTGGTGGCCGCCACCAACGTCAACATTGCCGACCGCATCGCCAAGGGCAAGTTCCGCGAAGACCTCTACTATCGTCTCAACTCGGTGCCGATCCGTGTGCCCGCGCTGCGCGAGCGCCCCGGCGACATCTATCCGCTGTTCGTCAAGTTTGCCGCCGACTTCTCCGACAAGTATCACGTCCCGACTATCTCTCTCTCAGAAGATGCTCAATCAATGTTGCGTGCTTACCGTTGGCCGGGCAATGTCCGCCAGCTCAAGAACGTAACAGAACAGGTGTCCCTCATTGAGAAAGAGCGGCTTATCACGCCCGAAATGTTGAAACCTTATCTGACGGGTCCTGTTGGCTCCAACTTGCCAGCGGTGGTTCCCTCTGACACTGAACGTCAGGATAATATGCAGCGGGAAATTGTTTTCAAGTTCATCGCCGAGCTGCAGCGCGAGGTGCAGGAACTGAAGGCCGCCATGGCGCAGATGACGCATGATTCACAGTTGTTCGTCCCGAGAGTACACCATCAAAACGTCTTTTCTGAACCTACCCCTACCAAGCATAGTGATCCATTCCCCTTAGTGACTGCTCACGAACACCATGGATCGGAACCGGAGCAGTATGTCGACTCTGAGGTTATAGAGGACACGGCTGACTACACCATGGAAGGTTTGGAGAAGCAAGCGATTATCGCTGCGCTCCACCGCAACAAGGAAAACCGAAAGCTTGCCGCACAAGAACTCGGTATCTCGGAGCGGACGCTGTATCGGAAAATCAAGGAATACGGAATTAGTTAGCAGTTAGTAGTTGAAACGTAAAACATCCGTTGAATATATTCCCAAAAGGGCTGAAAGCTCGACGTATGTTAGCATAGGGTGAGCGGAGCGAGCCCTATGATCGGATGACGATGAATGAACGATGAACGAATGATGAATAGACGTATCATATATAGTGTAATAGTAGCCGTTGCGGTGTTGTTGACAAGTTGCCGCATGTCTGTCTCGTTGACCGGTGGAACGGTGGATCCGCGGGCCAAGACCGTGGCCATCACCACGTTCCCGAACAATGCATCGCTGGTCAATCCGACGCTGAGCCAAAGTTTCACGACAGCGTTGAAGGACAAAATCCAGGCGCAGACCCCACTGACCATAGTCAGCACTAACGGGGATTATACCATTGAGGGCGAGATTGTTAACTATGCGGTGAATCCAGCGGCCATTCAAGGCAACGACACTCCGGCAATGAACCGTCTGACCATCACAGTTCGGGTGCGGTTTTACAACAAGTTCGATGAGGAGCAGAATTTTGAGCAGACCTTTTCCCGTTACGCTGACTACAGCAGTACGCAGAACTTAAGCAGTGTGGAATCCGGTTTGGTAGCGGAAATTTCCGATGCACTTACCGATGATATTTTCAACAAAGCGTTTGTGAACTGGTAGGGGAGACTTCCGTTTCCTGTGCGCCGCCGCGCCCGTATATGAAATAGATGCGTAAGCCCTGTAATACATTGCCCAACCATTCAAATAATTTTGTATTTTTGCCCTTTTATGAAATTAAGGTAAAAATATAAGATTATGAAGAAGCAATTATCCCTAATCTCCGTATTTTTCGTGTTTTTGGCCATGGGCTTCGGCGACGCTGCCGGACAGCTGGTCTCTGTGGTTGAGAAGGCGTTCAACGTCTCTCCGTTCACCGCTTCGTTGGTTTCCCTCTCGGGCATGATCATGTTCGGCGTGCTGTCGGTGCCCACGGGTGTGTGGCAGTCCAAAATCGGCAAGAAGAAGATGCTCACCATTGGACTGATTCTTTTCCTCGCTGGTGCGCTACTGCCGATCATCGCTTTCAACTTCCCGATTATCCTGTTGGCGGTGTTACTGATGGGCGCGGGTGCCACGATTCTGCAAGTGTCTGGCAATCCGCTGATTCGCGATGTGTCAGACGAGGGCAAGTACTCCAGTATGCTCTCCTTCGCGCAGTCGCTGAAGGCCATCGGCACGCTGTCCACATCGTTGATTTTAGTGCTCATCGGCACGTCGCTGATGAAGTACGGTTGGTTCTCGTTCACTCCTGAGGGCGGCGAGACCATCGACATGGGTTTCCGCATCCTCTTCCCGATTTTCGCGGTGGTGCTGCTCATCACGCTGGTCATGGTTGTCGTGTTTGTGCCCAGCAACGTCAGCAAGTCGGACGAGAAGCCGACCACGTTGGGCAACTGCATCAGAGCATTGGGCAACCCCTTCATCCTGATGATGTTCCTGGCCATCTTCTTCTATTGCGGTGCGGAGGCCTCCATGTTCAACCGCATCCCGTCGATTTTGAGCGAGAACACGAGCGTGACCCCAGCCATGGGCAATATTGTGTTGATTATTTCCCTGTTTGTGGGGCGTTTCCTCGGCGGTGTCATCTTGCAGAAGATGAGCGCGAAGAAATTCCTCGGCATCACCGTGGCGGTCTCCATTATTGGCAACCTGCTGCTGTTCCTGCCCTACAATGCATTCACCACCTGGTTGAGCTTCATCCTCATCGGCATCGGTTTCGCCAACATCTTCCCGCTCATTTTCTCCATCTGCGTCGATCACAAGCCGGAGATGTCGAACGAGATTTCGGGACTTATGACCACGGCCATCGTGGGTGCGGCCATCGTGCCGTTGTTCACGGGAGCCATGGCGGGTGTCGGCATCCGCTACGCCTTCATCGTGCCGCTCTGCTGCTTGGCGTATCTGTGTTTTGTGACGGCGAGAGTTTCGAAGAATTAAGAACGATGAATAAGAAAGTTGATGGTAGAAACGTGGGATTTTGCGTTTCTACATTAAAAGAACGAATAAATAATTAAAACTAACGATAAAATGAAAAAGACATCTTTAATTCTGTTTGCGCTGCTCGCCGCCGTGGTCGTCGGTTTTGCGCAGTCGCAGTATGTTAACCCCTTTGTAGGCACGGACGAGCACGGGCACACCTATCCTGGCGCCATCGTGCCGTTCGGCGCTGTGCAGCTCAGCCCTGACACCCGCCTCGACGGCTGGGACGGCTGCTCTGGCTACCACTACAGCGACAGCCGCATTTACGGCTTCTCGCACACCCATCTTAGCGGCACCGGCTGTTCCGACTACGGCGACATCCTCGTCACACCGTTCGTCGGTGAACCCTCCGTCATCAACGAGAAATACGCGTTGGAGTTCAGCCATGCGCAGGAAAAAGCGGAACCGGGCTATTACTCGGTGAAGTTCAACAACGGCATCCAAGCGGAGATGACAGCCTCCAATTATGTGGGTGTCCATCGTTATACTTTCCCGAAAGGCGGAAAACACGGCATCGTCGTCGATTTGCAACATCGCGATAAGACTCTGGATTGCTATATGACCTTAAAGGCAAATGACCTTGTCGGTTTTCGCCGTTCCGAGGCTTGGAACCCTGACCAGTATTGTTCATTCTCGCTGAAGACTTCAGTCACCCCAACGGAAGTTGTTTACTACAGGAATGACAAACCCGTGAATGTCAAGGAAGTGAAGGGTACCAACTGCAAGGCTGTGCTCTATTTTCCTGAAAGCGCCAAGGAAGTGGTGGTGAAAGTGGCCGTCTCCGCAGTGGACGTCGAGGGTGCTGTCAACAACCAAACCGAAATCCGCGATTTCGATTTTGACAAAGTCCGGAAGAACGCCACTGAATTGTGGAACAAGGAACTGGGTAAGATTAACGTGACTTCCAAAAACGAAGAAAATCTTAAAACGTTCTATACGGCTTTGTATCACTGCTTTACATCGCCTTATCTCTACTCGGATTTGGATGGGCGCTATCGTGGCGAGGACAATAAAACCCATAAAACTGACAAAGGACACAAAATGTACACCGTGTTTTCCCTTTGGGACACTTACCGTGCATTGCATCCGTTGTTGAACATCATAGACCAGAAGCGAACCGGCGACTTCATCTACACATTCTTGAACCAATACCGTCAGTCAGGTTACTTGCCCATGTGGGAGCTTTCCGCGCATGAGACCTGGTGTATGATCGGATACCACGCCGTGCCGGTCATTTGGGATGCCTACGTGAAAGGGATACACAACTATGATGGCCGGGAGATGCTAAAAGCGATGATAGCCACTGCCAATCTCAATAAACTCGGCCGTCCCGAATACGCCAAATACGGTTTTGTGCCTGGAGATATGGAAAACGAGTCTGTGTCCAAGACTCTTGAATACGCTTACGATGACTGGTGTATAGCCATGTTCGCCAAGGCAGTCGGGGATTCGAAAGTATATGCCGAATACATCCGCCGCGCTCAGTCGTACAAAAATCTCCTCGATCCTGTTGGTTTTATGCGCGGCAGGGTGAACGGTGGGTTTGTCAGCCCGTTCAAACCGACTGAGGTCAACAATTTCTACACAGAAGCCAACTGTTGGCAATACACCACATACGTGCCGCACGACTTCAACACGTACATTGACCTGATGGGCGGTTCCAAATCGATGGAAATGTTCCTCAACAGATTGTTTACCTCCTCTTCCAAGATGTCCGGACGTGTGCAGGCCGACATCACGGGTGTCATCGGACAATATGCGCACGGCAATGAACCAAGTCACCATGCTGCCTACCTTTACAACTTCGTGGGTCGTCCTGACAAGACACAGGAGTTGGTTAAGAAAATCTTGACGGAACTCTACAATCCCAAACCTGCTGGTCTTTGCGGGAACGAGGATTGCGGACAGATGTCGGCATGGTATGTTTTCAGCTCGTTGGGCTTTTATCCTGTTTGTCCTGGCAGCAACCAGTATGTCATTGGCTATCCGTTGTTTGAAAAAGTTGAGATACACCTTGAAAACGGCAAAACTTTAGTCATTACCAGAGATGCTGACAAACCGTATATCCAGTCGGCAACCCTTAACGGCAAACCGCTGACACGTTCATACCTCACATACGATGATATCGCAAACGGTGGCACTCTTGCTTTCACAATGGGGGAAAATTCTAATTCCACATGGGGTAAGGGTAGGGGAAATCTCCCTGTAACCCAAATACATCCTTCTGAAAGCATTGTTCCGGTTCCAGTTTTCTCCACCGACCAGATTGCTTTAGAAACCAAAACACGTGTGTCGTTGAGTGTTCCCATGGTGAATAACGAAGACCGTGAAAAATCGGACGAAATTAAACAGAAAGCGGATTCCAAGGGATCGGTTGAAGAGAAGAAAAAGTCTTTAGAAATGTCAAAAAGAACCAAAGATTTGCAAAATGAATTGGACAATCAACGGAAAGAAGCTTCGGATGTTGGGAAGGGAATGGACGTTCAACGGAATGAACCTGGGAAAATACAGAAACTGTCTGTGGCGCCTGTAAAGACGATTTCTGCCGACGACTATGTGATTTATTACACCACTGATGGCCGGGAGCCGTCTCCCCAAACGGCAACTCTCTATAAAGAACCGATTATGGTGAACAAAGATATGACTGTTAAGGCGATAGCAGTAGATGAGAAGGGAAAAGCCAGCCAAATGGTGGAGGCACATTATGTTCGATTTAACCATGAGTTTGATGTCGTTTATCTGACAAAACCCGATCCGCAGTATTATTCTGGCGGTCAAATCGGTTTGATTGACAACCTGCGCGGAAACGAGAATTTCCGCGTCGGCGGTTGGCAGGGCTTCACCACAGATTGCGAACTTTTCATCGATTTGGGTGAACACAGGGCCGTGACACGGGTTGGCGTCGGGTGTCTTGAAGACCAGCGCGCCTGGATATTCTTCCCTAAAGGAATAGAGGTGTATGTGTCGGAAGATGATAAGAACTACGTGCTCTTCGGGGAGACGAAGGTAAAACAATCGCGTACGGACGATCCTCATACCAAAGATTTAGAGGTGACAGGCGATTCTAACCCCCGTTACATAAAAATCAAGGTTCTGAACTATGGTCAACTCCCCAATTGGCACCTTAGCGCGGGTGAGCAGGCTTGGTTGTTCATCGACGAGGTTTGGGTAAAATAGTTCGGCTCATAATCCTGTAATGCGCAATGCATAATTCGTGACGGATTGTGCATTGCGCATTATATATTATATAAGTCAAAATGTTATGAAGAAGTTTTTGTTTGTTTGTTTGTTTGTTTGTTTGTTTGTTTGTTGGCACTTATGTTGGCGGGAGTTGTTTCTGCCCAAAGCACGACTGATGGTAATCCCTGTGCCGATGCTACCAGTGTCAAAGAATCAAAAACGTTTTTCATGTCCGAAAAAAGTGTACTTTTGCAGGTTTTTTGAATAATAGATAAAACGATTCCGTTATGATTAATATCACACTGCCTGACGGCTCTATCAAACAAATGGAAAAGGGCTGCACCCCTTACGAGGTGGCGCAGGCCATAAGCGAAGGTTTGGCCCGCAACGTGTTGGTGGCCAAGGTGAACGACCAAATGGTGGAACTCGACAAACCCATCAATGAGGATGCCACCCTTACGCTCTACACCTGGAACGACCGCGAAGGTAAGGACACCTTCTGGCATAGCTCCGCGCACTTGATGGCGGCGGCTATCGAGTCGCTCTATCCGGGCGTGAAGTTCGGTATCGGTCCGCACATCGAGACCGGTTTCTATTATGACATCGATTTCATGGACTATACCATCTCCTCCGATGACTTCCCGAAGATTGAGGAGAAGATGAAGGAGTTAGCTTCCCAGAAGATTCAGTTCGTGCGCCGCGAAGTCCCCAAAGCAGAGGCTCTTGAGTATTTCCAGAAGAAAGGCGACGAGTACAAACTGGAACTCATCGACGGTCTGGAGGACGGACAGATTTCGTTCTATGAGAGCGGCCCGTTCACTGACCTCTGCCGTGGTCCTCACTTGCACGACACCTCCGCCATCAAGGCCATTAAGTTGCTCAAGACAGCCGGTGCTTACTGGCGCGGTGACGAGAAACGCAAACAGCTGACCCGTATCTATGCGGTCACCTTCCCGAAGAAGAAGGAACTTGACGAATACTTGGCCCTCCTCGAAGAGGCCGCCAAACGCGACCACCGCAAATTAGGTCGTGAGTTGGAACTGTTCACCTTCTCCCCGTTAGTGGGGCAAGGTCTGCCGTTGTGGCTGCCGAAGGGCGCCGCTCTGCGCGACCGCCTGGAGCAATTTCTCCGCAAGGTGCAGAAAAAGTATGGCTATTTGCAGGTCATCACTCCGCATATCGGTAACGTGAACCTCTACAAAACCTCTGGTCACTATGCCAAATATGGTGCGGACTCCTTCCGTCCGATCACCACGCCGCAAGAGGGAGAAGAGTTCTTCCTCAAGCCGATGAACTGCCCGCACCACTGCCAGATTTACGCCGCCCGTCCGCGCTCGTACAAGGAGCTGCCTCTCCGTCTCGCGGAGTTTGGCACCGTCTATCGTTACGAGCAGAGCGGTGAGCTGCACGGCTTGACCAGGGTTAGAGGCTTTACGCAGGACGATGCCCACCTCTACTGCACTTCCGACCAAATCAAGGAGGAGTTCTGCAAGGTCATCGACATCATCCTCTACATTTTCAAGACCTTGAAGTTTGACAACTACAAGGCGCAGGTTTCGTTACGTGACCCGAACAATAAGGAGAAGTACATCGGCAGTGACGAGAATTGGGAGAAGGCACAGCGCGCCATCATCGAAGCAGCTGCCGAGAAGGGTCTGAACACCATCGAGGTGGAGGGCGAGGCCGCGTTCTACGGTCCGAAGCTCGACTTCATGGTGAAGGACGCTATCGGACGTGAGTGGCAGTTGGGTACTGTTCAGGTGGACTACAACCTGCCCGAGCGTTTCGGTCTGGAATACACCGATGCCGACGGTCAGAAGAAACGTCCGGTGATGATCCACCGTGCCCCGTTCGGCTCCATGGAGCGTTTCGTGGCTGTGCTGTTGGAGCACACCGGCGGCAACTTCCCGTTGTGGCTCACCTCCGACCAGGTCGTCATCCTGCCCATCAGCGAGAAGTACATGGACTACGCCCGCAAGGTGCAGGCCGCTTTGGACGAGCAGGACATCCGCTGCTACATCGACGAGCGCAGCGAGAAGACCGGCCGCAAGATCCGCGATGCCGAAACCGCCAAGGTGCCCTACATGGTCATCGTGGGCGAGAATGAGGAGAAGGACGGCACTGTCAGTGTGCGTCGCCACGGAAATATCAACGATGGCACCATGCCGCTCGGCGATTTCGTGAAACTGATCAACGAGGCTATCAAGGCGGAACTTGAATAAAATAGTTGTTGCAAATTTGAATTTTGTTATATATAGAAATTAGATAATAACCCACAATTATGTCAGAAAAAATTTTATCGAAAGTGAAACCCGGTGTGGTTTATGGTAAAGATTTGCAGGAAATCTTCCGCATTGCAAAAGAAAACAAGTTCGCGCTTCCGGCCGTCAACGTGGTCGGCACCGATTCGATCAACGCCGTGATGGAGGCCGCCAAGGCGGTGAATTCCCCGGTGATGATCCAGTTCTCCAACGGTGGCGGCGTCTTCTGCGCCGGCAAGTCGCTGAGCAACGACAATCAGCAGGCGGCCATCCAAGGCTGTATCTCCGGTGCTATGCACATCCACCGCATGGCCGAGATGTACGGCGTGCCCGTGGTGGTACACACCGACCACGCTGCTAAGAAACTCCTCCCTTGGATCGACGGTCTGTTGGACGAGGGTGAGAAATACTATGCCGCACACGGCAAGCCGCTCTTCAGCTCCCACATGCTCGACCTCTCCGAAGAACCTCTGAAAGAGAACATTGAGATTTGCAAGAAGTATCTGGTCCGCATGTCCAAGTTGGAGATGACCCTCGAAATAGAGCTCGGTATCACCGGCGGCGAGGAAGACGGCGTTGATAACACCGGCATCGACAGTGCGCGCCTCTACACGCAACCCGAGGATGTGGCTTACGCTTACGAAGAGCTGAGCAAGATCAGCCCGAACTTCACCATTGCCGCTTCTTTCGGCAACGTACACGGTGTTTATAAACCCGGTAACGTGAAGTTGGAACCCATCATCCTGCACAACTCCCAGGAGTACATCCAGAAGAAGTTCAACACGCAGCCGAATCCCGTGAACTTCGTGTTCCACGGCGGTTCCGGTTCCGAACCCGCCAAGATCAAGGAAGCCATCAGCTACGGCGTCATCAAGATGAACATCGACACCGACACGCAATGGGCTTTCTGGGAAGGCGTGATGAAGTACTACAAGAAGAACGAGGCTTACCTGCAAGGCCAGATCGGCAACCCCGAAGGCGAGGACAAGCCCAACAAGAAGTACTACGACCCGCGTGCGGTCTTGCGCGAAGGCGAGAAATCCATGGTGGAGCGCCTGAAAGTGGCGTTCAGCGATCTGAACTGTATTGACAGATTGTAGTTGGCTTTTGGCTTTTAGCTTTTGGCTAATGGCTATAAAAAAAGGCTATTCGTTTTGGTTTTGCCAAAAATGAATAGCCTTTTTAGCTAAATGTCGAAAGCTAATAGCTAACGGCCAATAGCTAACAGCCAACTACTTCCTTCCGAAATCCGCCGGAATCTCCCCCCACAGCGGTGTGTTCCATTTATAAATCGGGGTGGTGTATTCGTTGTTCTTCAGCCACTGCTCGGCGCGTTGCAGCATGTCGATGACCTCCTCGTTCTCCTCGGTGGGCAGAATCACGGAGTTGTGCTTCTTCTTGCGCACCCATGAGAGGGCGGTCATGCTGTCGGTGTAGATGGGGATATCGTAGCCCTTCTGTTTGATGAGGGCGAGACCGTGTACGATGGCCAAGAATTCGCCCACGTTGTTGGTGGCGCGGGGGAACGGCCCCTTGTGGAACCACTCCTGTCCGGTCTCGGTATAGACACCGCGGTACTCCATCACCTTCGTCACGGAATTCCACGCCGCATCCACCGACAGGCTGCGTAGAATCGGTTTTGGCTGATCCTGCAGCAATAGCAGCTGCTTGGCGGAGTTGTTGGGCGAGGGATGGCTCTTGTAGAACTTCTCGTAACCCTGCTTGAAGGCGGCTTCGGCCTCCGCCTTGCTCTCGAAAGACTTGTACTTGGCGTTCTCGAACTGATAGACCTGCTGTTTGCAGTCGTTCCAGTTGTCATAAACGCCGGGAGTCTTGCCCACCCAAACCACGTAATATTTTTGTTGCTTTGCCATTCTTCAAATTTGTTATTTTTGCCGCCGGTTTCTCCGAAAATTTTGGACGGCAAAGGTACACAAATTTCGGATTTGCAAAAACCGAATATGAATACGTCGGTAGAGACGTTTCATGAAACGTCTCTACATCAACAAAAAACATTTATAATGGGTCGATAAAAATATTGAATATGATAAAAATAAATCTCAAACAAGGATTTTTAGCGGTGATTGCTGCCGTTGTGCTGATTTCAACTCTGGTTTCTTGCGAGCCCCACTCAAAGAAACACGTTTGCAAGAACTTTTCTATCGAGGTGACCCACCCGTTCCAAAACACCAACTGGGCTTTCGAGGAGGAGGTATTAGATTTCTCATTTGACATTGAGGACACCACTACACTTTTCGACATTTCGCTCGTGTTGCTCTATGACACCGTGGTGAACACGTTGAAAGACATTCCGTTATCCCTCACGCTCAGCACCCCCGACGGAATGAAATCGTTCTCCCAGAGCCATTTCCTGCTCTCCCGTAAGGAAAACAAAGACATCCGTCCTACAGGCAAAGGCAATGGCGCGGAAGCGGAAGTTGTGGTTTATCCGAAACGTAAGTTCAAGGTTCCGGGCACCTACACGCTCACCGTCTATCGTCGCGCCGAAAAGGCCGATAATTACGGGTTCGAGAGTCTGAGCACTAAGGTGACTGTGGCTAAATGATTTCTGTGTCAATCATTTAACTCCACCATAACGGCATAATGTGTTGATTCTGTAATCGGGTTCAGCGCCATCGTGCCGGACCACCACAGCCCGTCATGCAATAGTATTTGTCCCATTGGTAGAGACGCAAAATTTTGCGTCTCTACATGGCCATGTGTCCCAACATCACCGTGCAATTTCATCACCCCTCGCACAATCCGAAACGTGCCCCGCGACTCGGGATGGCAATACCGTGCATAGATGTCGTGCGCCGCCAACCCCATCGTCTTCCGCAGGTTCACCTCCACGAAAGGATGCAGCTTGTATGTTCCATCTTCTTGATAGACAAACATATCGACACCAGCGTCACCGTTATAATGCGGGGCTATCTCTTGTCGTAGAAAATCGCTGACGAGCGACTTGACGGCAGCCAGCTCCTCTATATCAACATAACGGGCCAGAGCCAGTAGAATCTTGGAATCCGGCATCAGCAGGTTGCCGCCGTAGCCGTAATGCTCGGTTCTGAAGAGCGAATAGCCCCGGAAGACAACCTCCCCATTCCGGCATTCGAATTCCATAGCAAAGTCTTGGACCGCTGTATATTGCTTTTCCGCCAAAATGCCGCCCTGCCGTTTCAGGACGCCGCCGCACTGCCGGAGCAGGGTGGGGGAGCAATCTCCGTGCGCGTACAGGTGTCCACGCCCGTTTCCCGAATACGGCGACTTGAAGATGACATCCTTCTTCCGTTTCACGAAACTCTCAATCTGTTGGAGATCAGTCAAGTATGAAGGAGGGGCGGGTAGAACTTCCGGATGAGGGTGCTTGTCGTGGAGGAACTTCATCGCCGCGATGGTGGTTTTGCGGTGCGCCAACTCGCGGAGCTTCGACAGCTGCGCATCCGTCGGGAGCAAATTGTCCGGAATCCCGATGCGACGCAGCTGATAGACCGCCGCCGCGTCCCATCCCCAAGGGGTTATCTTCGTGATGTGGTCCGCGTTCTCCGACGGGGCGAAATTCTTCTGGAATTCCTTTCCGAAAGGACGGTAGGCGTCCAGCACAACCGCCTCGTCCTCCGCCAGATACCGCATGAAAGGCGCGCAGTCGTAGGCGAACTGCGCCGCCGACCGCAACGCCACAAACTGCGGTTGGTTGTCCGCCAGTGCGTAGTCGTGTTCGGGGTTGAAGAGGAGGAGCTGCATGATGTGATAAGACGTTTATACAATGTAAAACGATGGAGAAAATGGTGATAAGTGAATTGGACGATGGAAGATTGTAGGCGTTTGAAGACATCATATTCGTTGGACGGAGAGTTGTCACACTTTTCTCACAAACAGTTGTGCATTCTCGAATTTCGTGACTTTTATGTGGTCATTCGGATTGGCGAAACCGTGTTCGATGGTGGCATCCAGTATCTCGCCGTCTATGTTAATCTTCCCTGATGGACGGAGGATGGTTTGAGCAACTCCCTCTTTTCCAACATATTGCATAGTGCTCATGTCCTGCGAGGTGAACCCGTGTTTGCTGTCCAAGCCGGTGCGCAAAGCCAACGAACCGAAGCGCGTCTCTGCGAGAATCAGTTTCTTGCCAAGCCACAACGACAGGAAGAAGCCTGCCAATGTGCTGACCAGCACCAATATTGTCATCTTGCTGATATGGGCGGGGGCATTGAACTCGGGATTGAAGCTGAACTTGAAACCGACATTAAACACTAAAGTGAGAATGAGTGAGGCGATGACGAGTACAATGCCGGAGATGCCTGCGACCCCGAAACCTGGAATGACGAAAAATTCTAACATCAGCAGGACGATGCCGGCAAGGAAAATCAGAATCTCCCAGTGTGCTGCGAGACCTTCAAGATAATGCGGCGCAAAGAACAGTAGGGCGGCAGTGAGGGCAATGATAGAAGGCAACCCTAACCCCGGAGCCTGCAATTCAAACCATATTCCTCCCACGATACACATTATTAGTATTCCGCTCACAACTGGATTCACAAGGAAATTGATGATTTTCTCGATAGGGGAAAGCTCCTGCTCCGTGATAATGGGTTGTTCGACGCCAGCTTGTTCCAAAGCCTCCTCCCTGCTACGCACCACGCTTTCGCAAAACCCGTTTCTTACCGCCTCTTCGGAGGTGAATGTCAGTACTTTGCCAGAATCGCTGACACCAGGGATTTTAACGTCGGGATCCACCATGGCCTGCGCGATGTTAGGATTGCGGCCATTGTGTTCGGCCGTGGTACGCATGAGTGAGCGCATGTACGATTGGTACTTGTCAGGCAACACCTGACCGGTCTGGTCAACCACGGAGGCCGCCCCGATGGAGGCGCCGGGCATCATATAGATGCTGTCGCATGCGATGGAGATCAAAGCGCCGGCGGAAGCTGCGTTGTTGTTGATGAAGACGATTGTCGGCACTTTGGTGTTGAGCAACAAAGTGCGGATTTTGTCGGCGGCATCAAGTTCCCCGCCGAAGGTGTTCAGCTCCAAGAACAGATAGTCGAATTTTTTTTCTTCCGCCTCCTTCACCGCCTTCTCGGTCAACCTTAGGGCTGGCTTGGAAATGTTATCGTCAATTTTGTAGTAATAAACCTGTGTTTTCTGTGCCGAAATGGTCAGGCACATAAGCATCAAGGCAATGCCGCTCACAATGATTCTATGTTTTTTTTTCATATTTTATGGATTCTGTAAAGGGGCTGCGAAGATAGGATTTTTTCTTATTTTTGCACCGCGAAAATAGTGAATTATGAATAAGGAAGATTCTTCAGTTTCCGTATGCCCTCATTGCAAGGGCGTTGGCGTGATAAAAAACGATTACAACCCCACCTTGGAGACCCTCTTCAACCACGTGAGCGTGCGTGAGTACAGTGACCGTCCCGTGGATGATGAAACCCTGAACTTGATTCTCAAGGCGGCGTGCAGCGGCTCCACGATGGGTAACATGCAGCTGTTCAGTGTCATTGTGACCCGCGATGAGGCGATGAAGGCCAAGCTCGCGCCGTTCCACTTCAACCAGCCGATGGCGACCTCCGCGCCGGTAATCCTCACCTTCTGCGCCGACTTCCGCCGGTTCAACCAGTACTGCCGGTTCCGCGATGCCAACACCGATGCCTACAGCAACCTGCAGTCCTACCATTGGGCCGTCACCGACGCACTCATCGCCGCCCAGAACGCCTGCGTGGCCGCCGAAGCCCTCGGACTCGGCTTCGTCTGGCTCGGCACCATCACCTACAACGTCGATAAGTTCGTGGAGACGCTGCAGTTGCCCAAACATGTAATCCCCGTGGCCTGCATCCCGATGGGCTATCCCGTGAAGAAGCCCGCTCTGACGCAGAAGCTGCCTGTGGAGACCTTTGTACACAGAGAGGTTTACCACGACTACGATGAACAGCGCATCGACGAGCTTTACCACGAAAAGGAGAACTCCGAGGAGACAAAGCAGATTCTCGCCGAGAACCCCGACTGTGACAATCTCGCGCAGGTCTTTACCAAGCACCGCTACACCCAGCCCGACAACGAGCATTTTGCACAGGTGCTGAAAGAGACATTGGAACGGCAAGGGTTTGCGGTTTAAATGTAATGTTGGACGAAAGAGAGAATGTTTGTGGTGAAAAGTTTGTGAATCAATGGAATAAGTGCGTTTTTTTTGTTTTGGGCGAGCCGGCGCGGCTGTAGAGGCATCTGTGTCCCGCAGATGTAGAGATGCTGTGCGCAACGTCTCTGCGGTTTTCTCCGTTCCTTTTCGCCGCCGCGCCGTCGGGCTTTCCGTTCCAATGTTTTTGGCTTAACACGCACCACCATTCCGCGAGACGCGAAGCGTCAAGCGGAACCTCCGTCTCGCCAGGGAACGCATTCCCGCCAAAAACATTTCCACTGCAATCCCTCTCGCACGCCCGTCCGGACTCACTCCCCGTTTCGCGGCGAACTCTCCAATCCCCTCGCACGCGCCTTATTCCCGCGCCGCGAACCCTGCGGTCCGGAACATTCTCATAGGAGCCGCCTCCGAATTCTATTTTATGATATATGCCTTTCACCATCGGTAACAGAGAATAACGAAGGCGGGTGAAGTGCGTATTCCGGCGATACCCGTTCACCAATTCCGATGATATCCGTTCACTCGGA
>CAMJPH010000004.1 GCA_946407715.1 uncultured Bacteroidales bacterium
AGCAGTTGGCGGTGGATACGCTTTTCATCGATGAAGGTTTTGGCACGCTCAGCGGTGAACCGTTGCAGAACGCCATCAACACGTTGCGTTCGCTCCACACCAAGTCAGGCCGCCACGTGGGAATCATCAGTCACGTGGAGGAACTTCAGGAGAGAATTCCGGTGCAGATTCAGGTGGTTCAAGAAGGGAACAATTCCAGCAGCAAGATAAATGTAGTCTTGTTAAACTAGTTTTTTAACACTTTTTTTCACCCCATCCTCACTCTGTATGCCTATTTTTCTTACTTTTGCGGCTTGTTTTGAATATTAAAAAAACAAAGATATATGACACTTATTAAGTCCATTTCCGGAATCCGCGGAACCATCGGAGGAACTGTCGGCGAGAACCTTACACCCGTCGATGTCGTGAAATTTACAACGGCTTTCGCCACTTTCCTGCTTGAAAAGAGAGCGGAAACTAACCCTATGCGCATGGTGGTCGGGCGCGACGCCCGTATCTCCGGCGATATTGTGAACCGCTTGGTCTGCAGTACGTTGCAGAGCATGGGCATTGACGTGATCGACCTCGGCCTCTCCACGACCCCGACGACGGAGATGGCGGTCATCCAGCAAAAAGCCGACGGCGGCATCATCATCACCGCCAGCCATAACCCGATGCAGTGGAACGCCCTGAAGCTTCTCAACAGCACCGGCGAGTTCGTCTCCGGCGAGGAGGCCAAACGCATCGTGGAACTTACAGAATCGGATGAATTAAACTATGTAACGATAGAAAAATTAGGAAGTTATACTCTATACGAAAATGCCATCAAGGACCATGTGGATGCCATTCTGAATCTGCCGTTGGTGGACAAGAACGCTATCACGAAGGCCAACTTCAAGGTGATTCTGGATACGGTGAATTCTACAGGGGCATTGGCGCTTCCTGTTCTTCTCAAAGCCTTGGGCGTCAACGATGTGACGGTGCTCAACAGCGAGATGAACGGCGTTTTCGCCCATAATCCAGAGCCGATTCCCGAGAACTTGGCGGGTATCTGCAACGCTATGGAGCGCTCCAATTACGATGTCGGCTTCGTGGTCGATCCCGATGTCGATAGATTGGCTATCGTTAAGGAGGACGGTACACTGTTTGTCGAGGAGAACACGTTGGTGGCCGTGGCCGACTACGTGCTGCAACACACACCCGGCAACACCGTCTCCAACCTCTCGTCTTCCCGTGCGTTGAAGGATGTAAGTGACAAGTATGGCGTTACTTACACACCTTCCGCTGTCGGTGAGGTCAATGTGGTGGAGATGATGAAGAAAACTAACGCCGTCATCGGTGGCGAAGGCAACGGAGGCGTCATCTATCCTGAGCTGCACTATGGTCGCGACGCGCTCGTGGGCATCGCCCTCTTCCTGACCTACATGGCCAAGAGCGGCAAGAGTTGCAGCCAGATCCGCGCCCTCTATCCCGACTACTGCATCGTGAAGAAGAAAACCGAACTCGACAGTTCCGTTGACTTGAAGGCAATTTTGGCCAAGATAGCGGAGAAATATGCTAATTACCAAGTTAATACGGTCGATGGTGTGCGTGTCGATTTCGACGACAGCTGGGTACACGTGCGCAGCTCCAATACTGAACCCATCATGCGCATCTACGCCGAAGCCCTCACCCCGCAGGTCGCCGAGAACATCGCCAACAAGCTGATGACCGACATCAAGGAGATGCTTGCGAGTTAGCAGTTAGTAGTTAGTAGTTAGCAGTTGTACCGAAAAGTCAGACATATTAAAACATAATTCCTTAAACAGTCCCGAAGGGACAAAACGCACGAAGTGCAAGTAACCCCACAACGAAAGCGCAGCGCAGTGTGGGGACGATGATGAGATGATAAGATGATGAAACGAACACATATCCAGACAATCACCATGTTGCTGGCTCTGGTCTTAGGGACGGCGGGCGTGGTGTGCGCACAAAGCGAGACGGTTCAGTACGGGAAGGAGAATCTGGAGCGGGATTACTGCACGGGCTATAATATCACAGTCTATTGTAAAGCACCCGATAATACGGTGGTCTATCTCTATGAGCAGGATATCGTTAGGATGCAAGTGGTGGATAGTGCGTTCCTGAAAAAGGGGAAAGCTGTTTTTTCTAAAAATGTTCCATCGAAAGACAGAAACGATGTCTCTAAGTTGATTCCCAAAGGGGTCTATCAAATGTATTCTGACGGATGGGAATTTGCCTTTACATTTTTGATTGATCAAGAGACGGATTTCGAAATCAGGATCCAAAAAACCACGGAAGCGGAAGCCAATGGGATTAAGCTACCCTATCATTGGCAAAAGCGGGAATTTGTCAATTCTGAGGAAAACCAGTTGTGGATGAACATCTTGCTTGTTCAGGAGATGGCTGAGTTCCCGTTTGATGCCATCGGTTCTGCGGCGGAGCTTGCCTCTACAATGCCACAATCGTTTGTGGGGAAACATTTCCTTTTGGAAGAGCGGGTGTATATGGCAGGGGAGTCTGACGATGAAACCATCCTCTTTGGATTGGAGAAAGTGGATTCGTCCACATTTCACCACATCTTGTCGCAGGTGGATTTCACCGATGGAAGATTGTTTCATTCCCAATCGCTGTTTTCCATGTTCGTGTTGCAATACCTCCTCTCCGAAAACCGCAAGTCCGTCGATGAGATCATCACCGAAGTGGACACCATCCTTACGCGTGCGGCGCACGGCGGCCGTTACCAGTGTGGGTTGTACGCGCAGTGGTTGTACGGCATCTTCGACAAGACCGGTGACCCGTACTACGAACCGGTGATGCTGCACATCTACGACACCTACGACCGCGGCTGGATTCCCGAGGACCAGGAGCGGCGCATCAAACGGCAGACGGACCGCATCCGCAAACTCGCTCCCGGCGCGCAAATCCCCGAACTCACCGCCTACGACATCAACGGCAAACAGCACTCCACCAACGAGATACAGACGAAATACACGATTCTCTGGTTCTGGGACCCCGACTGCGACCACTGTCAGGAACAGACGCCGATTCTGCACGACCTTTACCAGGAAAAGGCGGACGAACTGAATTTCGAGGTCTTTGCCGTGGAGGTCAACGACGACTACGACCGCTGGACGGCCTTCTCCGAGAAACACGGTCTTAGCGACTGGATCAACCTCAGCACCTCCATGGGCGAAACCAGCGAGGATTTCATAGAGTATTTCGACATCGTCACCACGCCGGTGATTTTGTTGATAGATAATGAAAAAAATCATGCAATAATCGCACGGCAAATTACGTTAGATGAGATTATGCGGTTGATGGAACGATGAATGCTGAATGATGAATGCTGAATGTAGAATGTAGAATGGGAAACGTAAAACCCCAATATAAAACATCATTCCAAAAGGGCTGAAAGCCCGACCTATGTCAGCATAGGGTGAACGGAGTGAGCCCTATGATCGGATGACGATGAACGGACGATGAATGGTTGATGAATGAACGAAGAATCACAATGAAACGATAAAACGATATAAATAATGAGAAAATACGTTATTTTTTTGATGTTCGGCTTTTTGATGTTGTTCGCGAATGTGGCGAACGCCCAGAACGATGTGCCGAAGAACCTGCAGAAGTCGAGAAACAATCCGGCCAATTACCGTGACAAGGACGGTCATGAGCTGGTTTTCAACGTCAAAGATTCCAAGGACACATTGGTTTATTTGGTGATCCATTACAATGAGAAGCTGATTCTCAAGGATTCCGTGAAACCTGCGGCCAAGGGGAAATTCGTGTTCAAGGGAACCGACCGTTACGATGATGGTTTGTATTCGCTGGTTTCGATGGATAAGAAGCTGTATCTGAACTTCATTCTCGACAACAACCAGCATTTCGAGTACAATTTGGACACCACGATGAATCCGGAGAATTTCTCGGTGAAGAACTCGCCGGAGAATGACGAAATGCTCCGTTTCCAGAAGAAAACCGCCCAGGCATCCCAGCTGGCCAACGAATGGGCAAAAAAACGCAAGGAGTTTGAAGAGGCAGGCAATACCGACAGCGTCAACTATTACAAGGAGAAGCTGACCGGAATCAACGATGAGATGACCGCTTTCATTGAAGAGTTGATTGCCAAGAATCCGGATTATCTGTTCTCCAAGATGCAGAAATCCTACCAGAACATTGATGTCCCGGAGTTTAAGAAAGAAGACGGCACGATCGACTATCAGGCACAGGCATACTATTATCGTCTGCATTACTGGGACAATTTTGACTTGGGCGACCATCGTTTCATCTATATCCCCTCTTTTGAGCCCAAACTGAAGGATTATTTCCTGAAATTCCTTTACCATCAGGAGACAGATACCATAAACAAATACGTTGATATTTTCTTGAAAAAGACCGAAAAGGACACGTTCATGTACCATTATTGCTGTGACTGGCTCTCCTATCAGTTTGAGACAAGCAAGGTGATCGGCCATGATGCCGTGTTCTACCATATTGCCAAAACCAACCAGCTGGCGGGTAAGTGCTATTGGCTTGATGAAGATGTCGTTGCGAAGTATCAGAAACGTACCAAACGTCTGGAACCGATCTTGATTGGGAAAATCGCCCCCGAGCTTTTCATCCCGGACACCACGCTGACCGATGATATGACCCAATGGCATTCATCATACAGAATAAACAAACCTTACACGATTCTTTGGTTCTACGATCCCGACTGTCCGACTTGTAAGAAGGAGTCCAAGAAGTTGCGGGAAGTGTATGATTCGTTGCAAGCCATCGGCAAACGTAATTTCGAGGTTTTTGCCATCGGCAACGATTCCGACATTGACCGCTGGAAAAAGTATGTGAAAGAGAACAACTATCCTTGGATTCAAGTCGGGGGAAACAAAGGCAACATGGATTACCTCGAGTATTTCAACATCTACGAGATGGGCAATCCGGCCATGTTTATCCTTAACAGCCGCCACGAAATCATCCTCAACAAACGCATCGACATGTACAACATCCCGCAGTTCCTGGAAGAATACGAGAAGATGGAAGAGGCGAAACGGAAGAACAACAGATAATTGACAATTGATAATTGATAATTGATAATTGATAATTGATAAAGAAGGAGTAGGTACTTGTTGAATTTCTGATCATTAATCACTATTCGCTAATACTAGATTACAATAAACAATAAACAAATAAACGACAAAATGAAAGACATTTTCGAAAGAATAAAAGAGTCATCCGGTGGTCCGATTGGACAATACCGCGAGAAGATTGACGGTTATTTCGCATTCCCGAAGCTGGAAGGCGAACTGGGCCCCCACATGCGTTTCAACGGCAAGGAGGTGCTCTGCTGGAGTCTTAACAACTACCTCGGTTTGGCCAACCATCCTGAGGTTCGTAAAGCTGATGCGGAAGGTGCTGCCCGCTGGGGTATGGCCTATCCGATGGGCAGCCGTATGATGACCGGTCAGACCGCCCTCCACGAACAATTGGAGCGGGAATTGGCTGATTTCGAGCATAAGGAAGCTGCTTTCGAGTTCAACTTCGGCTATCAGGGCATCATGTCCACCATTGACTCGCTGGTCTGCAGACGCGACGTCATCGTTTATGACGCGGAGGCACACGCCTGTTTGCGCGACGGTATCCGTTTGCACCTTGGCAAGAGCTTCAAATTCCGCCACAACGACATCGTGGATTGCGAGCGTATTCTCGGCAACGCCTGCAAGATCGCCGATGAGCAGGGCGGCGGCGTACTGCTGATCACCGAAGGCGTGTTCGGCATGACCGGCGCACTCGGCATCCTCGACCAGATTGCGGCTCTCAAGAAAAAGTATCCGTTCCGCATCCTCATCGACGACGCCCACGGTTTCGGAGCCATGGGCCCTCACGGAAGAGGTACTTCCGAGCATTTCGGCGTGATGGACGACATTGATGTCTATATCGGTGCGTATGCGAAGTCTATGGCCACCATTGGCGGCTTCGTGGCGACGGAGAAGAGCATTATCAATGTCTTGCGTTACAACATGCGTTCCCAGATGTACGCCAAATCACTCCCGATGCCCATCGTGGTCGGCTGTCTGAAACGTCTTGAGATCATCCGCAGCGAGGAAGGCGACCGTCTGAGAGCCCAACTGTGGAAAATCACCCGCGCCTTGCAGAAAGGTTTCCGCGACCTCGGCTACGAGATCGGACCGGCAGAGGCTTGTGTCACCCCAGTGCATTTGTATTGCGGTGTCGATCAGGCCGCCAACATCGCCGTCGATTTGCGCGAGAACTACAACATCTTCTGCTCCATCGTCACCTATCCCGTCATTCCTCCTGGAATGCTCATCTTCCGCATCATCCCCACTGCTGCCCACAGCATGGAGGACGTGGAGCGCACCCTCGCCGCCTTCCGCGACATCAAGGAACGCCTGGCCCGTGGCGAATACGACAAACCGATGCCGGATATGGCACTGATAAAATAGGCAAAAGGCAAAAGGCAAAAGGCAAAAGGTACGAGGAAATATTACTGTTGCCTATTGCCTGTTGCCTATTGCCTTGTTTCTTATGGCGGATCAAAGTCATTTGTCTAAGTTTAAGTTAATAGTCAAAGTATGAGCAAATACCATCTGAAATGTACCCAATGTGGCGAAGTCATTCCCGACTTTGCCACTTGGTTTTCGCAGAACCAGCAGTGTAAGTGCGGCTGCAAGCGTGCCGATGTCGTCTATTCGGCTGATTATCACAAGATCACGGAGCTGACGAAGCCGGAGCATAAACCCGCCAATTTTTATCACTATTTCGACTTTTTGCCCGTGATGGACGAGAAGAACATCGTCTCTTTGGGCGAGGGTGCCATTCCGATTGAGGAGTGGGATTTCTTGGAGAAATACGCTCACGAGAAATATGGCGTTGACTGCAAGGTGATGGTCTATCGCAACGACCTGAACGGCGGCAGCAACACCTTCAAGGACATCGCTGCCTCGTTGGCCGCTTCCCTGTTCAAGGAGAACGGAGTGAAGGAATTCTGCGTGGCTTCCACTGGCAACACTGCCACGGCGTACGCCCGTTATTTGGCCGAGGCCGGCATCAAGTTCACGGTCTTCATGCCGCATGACGCTTGTCCCGATTCCGTTGCGGCCATCCGCTCTTACGGCCAGAATGTGGTCGTGTGCGACGGCAACTACGGCGATGCCAAGAAGGAGGCCAACGACTTCCATGAGAAGAACCACGTGTTGATTTCCACGGGCAACATTGATCCCATTCGCGTGGAGGCCAAGAAGACGATGGTGTTCGAATACCTGCGTCAGTTGGGCAAGATGCCCGATGTGTATGTGCAAGCGGTTGCGGGCGGCACGGGCCCCATCGCCCTCGACAAGGGCATCCGTGACCTGCAGACCACATTTCCAGACACCAAGATGCCCCGTATGCTCCTGATCCAGCAGGATACTTGCGACCCGATGGTGCAGGGGTGGGAGAGTGCCGTTAAGGCCGGATTCCCGGAAGGTTACGAGAAGGACTATCCCGTCATCCCGAATCCGCAGACCATGGTTTCCATCCTTTCCGCCGGCAATCCGGGCATGTATCCCATTGTCGCGCCCATCGTGCGCAAGAGCGGCGGCACGTTCCTGCGTGTGAAGGAGAGCGAGCTGGCGAAATACGGCAAAATCGTCAAGGACGAGCGCGGCATCTACTTCGGCCCCGCTTCCGTTGTCTGTCTGGCCGGCTTCTACAAAGCCCTGGAGGAAGGTCAGATCCGTAATGGCGAGACCGTACTCCTCAACACCGGCGAAGGCGCGGCTCGAGCCAGCTTCTTCAAGAAGATGGTGGACGAGGCGTAAAGGGTAGGGGCGAATGATTATTCGCTCTTACAATATTATATTCAAAAAAGAGCGCTTCGTTTGAAGCGCTTTTTTTGCAGGGCGAAGCCGCGTTATGGAGTCAACTGCGTCTTCTGCGTGCGCTGGCGCGGTTTTGGCTTCGCTAGTCAGTGTGCGGCAAGGGCACAAACCTCCTCCTCCGTCAGTCCGGTGATTTCCGCCACGAGGTTTGGTGCAAGATCCTTGGCGAGCATGTTGAGGGCGAGCTGGCGTTTCTCGTCATTACGTCCTTCCTTGCGTCCTTCTTCCATGCCTTTCTCGATACCCTGGTCGTAACCCTGGTCGAAGCCATGCGACACACCGCAGTTGTAGCCACTGTCGTAGCCGGACTTTTCTCCCAGTTCGCGGGCGTATTGGACGGCTTCCTGCACATCCTCGTACTCCAGTACGCTCTTTTTGTACGCTTCCTTTTCCATTTTGGTCAGTTTTTGGTGCATGCTGTCTTCGAACAAACTGCGGAAGACTTCGTCCTCCAGCGACAAATCCTGCAATTCCATCTGCCCGATGTTGGCCAGCGAATAACCCCATTTCTCCTGTCTGTCAGCGAATTGTATGTCTTTCAGCTGTCCGGGTTTCAGCGTGGCAAATTTACTTAAATCTAAATATCCCAATATTATTTTTTCAGAAAAAATTTTCCCATCCACTCTCCTCAGCTGCACGGTGTGGAAAAAGCCCTCAAGGTCAGCGAATTCGGGCAGGGTCTTTTCTGTGATGCAGAGTGCGATGACGGTGGGGATGTCGTATTCGTCACCGCGATTCAGCCCCTTGCTGACGAGTCGGCAAGTGTAGAAGATGCTTCTTGCGGCGAACATGAGCGTTTGGGCGCGTTGCATCTCGATGAGGGCTCTGGTGTCGTTGTCAATGGTGGCGAGGATGTCAAGGACGACCCTCTTTTCGCGCTCGATGTCGCCGAGCAGCTCGGTAGGGTCGAGCACCACGCGGGAGGCCCCCTTTAACGGTTCGGGGAAGAATGTCTTAAGAAGGTCAAGCAGCCGTACTTGCGACCTCAACCCTTCCATGAAGAGCCGCTTGAACCCGAAGTCGGTTTTTGGGTTGATGTAGACAGGGGCTTTGCTTTCGGGTTGTTTGTTTTCTTGTTTTTTCATTTTTTTACATTGTTTTCGTTTATACAAATAGGTTGAGCTTTCTCTTGTCTTGTCTTCAAGAATGATGGTGCAAAGATACAACAAAAACCGTTGTTTGTCAAGGGTTTTGCGAGATTTTTCTTGCTTTTGAGAATCAGAGATTTATAATTTTTATTTACAATTTATTTTGTTGATTGTTAAGATTTAAGACAGGGATTTCGCTGATTTTTGGCCCTTGCGATAAGGAGGTTCCGTTTGGCCGAGGCCTGATTCCACGTATTGAAGCTCCGAAGCCATCTTCCGTTAAAAACAAGTGATTTTTTCAATTAAGAATGCTGGGGGGAAACGGGATTGGTGTCGGTTAACTTGATAAAGTCCGGTCCCCCGTTTTGTACATTATTCATTGTACATTGTACATTGATCAGTTTCCGGCAGGGGAGGGTGGCCAAACGGAATGGTGCATTTGCTGTTCGTTTCCGCTTGCGCTTGCGGGTGGCACGGTTGATCGGTTGTCCTTGCTCTTGCGGGTCGTGCGGGTTGCGAAGCGCACTGCTCTGGCGGGCGACCCATGCACCATTCCGTTTTGCCGGAAGAGGGAGGCGTTGGATCGCGAGGGTGTCGTTGTCGTCAAGGCACGCGGTGGCTTGTCAGGACAGGATGGCAAAACGAAATCCCGTACCCGCAAGGGCGCATTTCAATCGCTACAAAGGATGATGTAATTATGAAGAAAGTAAAGAGATGGATTTTATACATGGGCGAAAATAGAGTTCGTAAAACGAGTGTACTTTTGCGGCGTCAAACGGAATTACAAACCAGAAATTTAGCGTCATGAGTAAGACCTACAGAAGTGCTCCGGAAGATTATAAAATTAAAGAAAAAACAACAGCCATCAAGCCAAAACATACAAGGTATTGTTACGACTGTCGCAGAAACAAACTTCTGTTTTCGACAAAGGAAAAGGCTGAACGCTACATATCATTTAATTCGGCAGCGATAAAAGAAGAAAGCGGCTATGCACCAGTGCGTGCCTATTATTGTGTGGCTTGTGGAGGATGGCATGTGACCCACCTGTCTGAATTCCAATCACAATCAAAGTATGAAGAGTTCTGTGACAGCTTGGTGAAAAGAAAAAAGAACAAAGTGTCAAAACCTGTTGCGGTTCAACCTGTCGCTTCTGATTCTCTAGAATCCCTTCGTGAATCTTGCCAAAAGGCAATGAAGAAGATTTCGAAATACTATGCAAAAGGACTGAATATCCAATGCGAGAAGGAAATACTACGTATCACAGAAATGTTACAAAACAGCACCATCTTGTCGGACAACTTTAAGGAGTCCTACTATGGTATGCTTGAGATTATTGGCTCTCAAATTCTCTTAAATACTGTTGCATAATGCGAGGTTGTTTATTCAAACCGAAAAATCCCGAAAATAGGTTTCGCATAATTTTGATATTTTTGCAGCATCAAATCAAATGTATAATCATACAATAAAAGAATAAATATGGAATTAACAACAAGAGAAAAAAGAGTGATTGTTAAACGGTTGATTAGCAAGAACAAAGTCGAATTTGATAGTTTGTTAAGCGAGTTGGTTTGTTCTAATTATAGTTCAACAAAGGGCGACAGTTTTGATTTTCAATTAAATTCAATTGAACTACGCGAATTAACATCTAAAGAATGGACGATCTTTTTGAGTATGCCAGTTCGGATTTTGCAATGGATAGTGGAAAGTTTCACATCAACTATCAACAAAAAGTACTGCCAATCATTAACCGAACAGGAAGCCCTTGATGAAATGTGGAGAACGCTAAAGAATGAAAACAAGGTGGACGTACTAATGTTCATATTTGGTTTTACCGAGGATGAATTAAAAGAGTACTTTGCTGGGCAAATCTCTATGATCTACCAAAAGTACAATTTCCAATCGATGGAATCGTAATCAGCCGAACGAATATCAACAATATTCAAGGTCTAAAAAACAAACACGAACTATAATATTAAATCTATGCCTGCAAACAAGAATGCTGTAACAAGGTACAAAGTGTTAGACGAATTGCTGTCCGACAAGTACCATTACTATAACATACACGAACTGACTGAAAAGATCAATGACAGATTGGACGAATACGGATACAAGCCTGTTTCATCGCGAATGATTGAGAAAGACATCGAGTACTTGTCTGAACGTCCGTTCTGTGCGAACATTCAAAGGTTCAGGCACGAGGGCAAACGTTGTATTAAATACGAAGACCCATCGTTTTCCATCTTTACAAAGGAGCTTTCAGAGGATGAAAAGATTCTTTTGCACGAGGTGCTTAGCACTATAGGCCAATTTGACGGGCTTGACAATTTCTACTGGCTTGACGGATTGAAGCAGCGGTTGAAAGACAGCGAGTCCAACCAGAAAAAGATAATCTTTTTCGCCAACAATCCGGACCTTGAGAACTCAAATCTATTGGGTCGGCTTTTTTCCTCTATCTCGAACAAGGTCGCACTCAAAATGATCTACAAGCCATTTGAACTTGAGAAAGAAACCTTTTTGTTCTATCCGTATGCCTTGAAACAATATAATGGACGTTGGTTTGTCTTCGGTAGGAAAGACGAAACGGATATGATATATAATCTCGCCATCGATAGAATCCGAAAAATCGAACCGAAGCCGAATGCGGCCTACATCGATTCGGATTTCAATCTGGAAGACCACATTTTTGATGTGGTTGGTGTCTCGATCCCCTTCGATGCTGAAATCGACGACATATTACTCTGGGTCTCGGACAAGTCTTACAACTATGTCAGGACTAAACCATTGCATCCGACCCAAAAGGAAGTAAAGGGGACTGCCGATTTAAAACTGCGCGATAACTATCCCCAACTTAACGGAGGCCGTTTCATTAGATTGAGATGCATTGTCAACTATGAACTTAAACAAACCATAGCGTCTATGCTCGGAGAAATGATTGTGCTTGAACCTGTCATTCTTCGTGATGAAATGGAACGATGCATTATCGCACAAAGTGAAAAATATAAAGCTATACGAAAAAAGGATGCGTAAATAAATCTTATTTTTGCGGCATCAAAACAAACGTTCTTTGAGAGTCCTTCTGAAATGGCATTTTGAAAACTGTCTGGCGTCTTGCCAGATTTCCAGGTCAAACTGGAAAAGCAATGTTAGTGCGTTATTGTTTTAAGGTGTTTGGATGTGTTTGGATGTTATTATAGTGATATATGGCATATACAAAGAAAACGAATTTCAGAAGACTCTCACGAACGTTTTAGTATGTACAGATGAATAGAGAAACTATTGCTGAAAAAGCGGAGAAAATGACGGAGAAGCAGGACCTGCTTCATTTGCTAAATGAAGTGAAGGTTGACATGCTTGGAGACAAGGCTCATCCCTTCAGTCTTCGACAGCTCTGCTATTACTGTAACCCAAGAGTTAACAGGAAAAGATACACTGATTTCGAGATCCCCAAAAAATCCGGAGGCAAGAGACGCATTTCCGCTCCAGTCAACGGCCTGAAATCTATACTTTCATGCCTGAATATCATTTTCCAAGCCATGTACGAACCCTCAGAAAATGCGATGGGGTTTGCTGTGGGGAAATCTGTCGTTGACAATGCCAAGATACATGTCGGCAAGAATTATGTGTTCAATACGGATTTGAAGGATTTCTTCCCAAGCATTCACCAAGCTCGTGTTTGGAAACGATTGCAATTGCCGCCCTTCAATTTCAATCAAAATATAGCTAACGTCATGGCTGGCCTTTGTTGTATGAAGGTAAGCAGTCCCGAAGGTGACAAGTATGTTCTTCCGCAAGGGGCACCCACTTCTCCCATAATCACAAATATGATATGCGACAAACTGGACAGGAGACTGAACGGGCTTGCGAACCGCTTTGGCCTGACATATACAAGATACGCAGACGACATTACTTTCAGTAGCATGCATAATGTTTATCAGGAGGATGGGGAGTTTATCAAGGAACTTCGTAGAATCATAGAAGACCAGAATTTCACTATCAATGACTCCAAGACAAGGCTTCAGAGAAAGGGTTCACGACAAGAAGTGACAGGACTGACCGTGTGTGCCGCTCCTAATGTGACAAAACAATATGTCCACAACATACGTTCTTTGCTTGCTATCTGGGAACACCATGGATATGACATTGCATACAGGCGTTTTCTTCCTCGATATATCGGAGAGAAAGGGCATGTAAAAAAAGGATCGCCGAATTTGGACAGTGTTTTGGCTGGCAAGCTTCTGTATTTGAAGATGGTCAAGGGCGCGGACAATCCGTTATATGCAAAATTGCAATGTCGTTTCGACAATTTGATTGGAACAATGAATGGCGAAATGACTTCTGACACAGAATTACGCTTCCTATATACAATGGGGGCCAAAGAATTCGACTTCACACATTCCAAAGGAAAATTGGAGAAAATTCAGGATGGTTTCTGCTATATAGAGAATGCTGCCAGAATACCTTTCAAGATCAGCAAGCAATTGTCACAAGATGATTTAAATAATGACAATATCCAGATTTCGTATTGCGATAACGGGAAATCAAGGTTTTACTTGGTCCACAAACCGTTCCTGCAAAAACAGCCCAAGGACGACTCTCGCAACGATGAACTGAATAAGAAACTTACTGCTTTATGCGATTCTGGTTTTGATTTAAACATTTTATAAGATGGCTCAAGACAAAGAAAAATTAAAAAAATTGTTGGATTTCATCAAAGCATTGGCTGAAGAAGAAGGTAATGAATGGTTTGTTGATGAATTGAAAATGAATTTTCCTTCTGTTCAGACAACGCAGGGCAATCTGGCTAACAGTATGGAGATTGAAAATCTGAACATGAGAATTTCAAGTATAGAGAAATATCTCGGCCTTGACTTCAGTACTGATACAACAGATTCCATAATTGACTATTCGAGAATAGGAGGTAAAGAGAACAGGAACAGGCTTGAAAGCGACAATCGTGAAATGTTGCGTTGGCGATACGGAACCCGGTCACATATACAAGATTTTTATGAGTATTGCCGGTGTGCTCATCAACAAGCCGAGTTCCTATTGAATTACTTTTATGAGAACGTCGAACAAGACTTGCAATCTTCCATACAACACATAAAGTGGTTCTTGCCAGACTATTTTACTATACGAGATACGATAAGTGATGTCTCCGAAATACCTTACGCAAATAAACTATCGGCTTTTTACAAAGAACACCAAAACGAGCTTGGCTTTTATAACAGATCTATACTGGAGAAGACTAATACCACAAGAAACGAACTGTTACACAGGAGTCCTTCAAATAAAGATCTGCAAGAATGGAAGAAGTTCTTCAATACTATGAAAAATAGTGGCTTCCCGGTGTCAGAAATCTCATTTGATTTTAAGGTGTCTGAAATAAAAAAAGATGAGCAACTGTATAGGAACTTTATAATAAAATACGGTTATACGAACAAAGAATACCAGAATTATTTGTGGCATCTTTTCGTGGAAAGGAAACCGTATGGAGAAGTGTTACAGGCAGTCAAGACCCTCGCTGGGATCATACAGTCAAATGTAGTCCCTTCCGACAGGTGAGAACAAGATCAATATGTCTTGTTCAAGCATTTTTTTAACGAACATCTGTTCATATACCGATAAGGTTTTTCAATGGACTAATGGAATGAGGTCAGAATGCCAAAACATAAATTATGAACAATCCAAACCAATACGAATATAGGGTTCGCGAAGTAGTTGTATTTTTGCGGCATAAAAAATGAGCATCCATGGATGAAAAAAGAGTTATAAACAGAGATTATATTGGAGTAGTTGTTGAAGAGTGTGGACTGCTCCAATACAAAGAAATTGACATTAACTACCCTCGGGAACTTGTGGCGGAAATGACAGCTATGGAAAAGGACGAACAATCAACTATAATTGATGCACAGAGACTTTTTTGGAAATATTACCCGAAGGATAGCACTGGAGATAAAGGATTAAACTACCTATTCCCTAACAGTTATGAATCAACTTATAATGTGTGGTCACATGCTCCGAAGTTTTTCAATCAACAAGATTTCCCAATCGATAAAGTTGATGTTGGTGGCCTTATGTCAACATGTCACATTGAAGAATATCTACTATACCCCTGTGGTTTTAATACCGAGAAAGAATATGTGCAATTTCTTGAACACAGAGAGCAGTTTTTTTTCTGTGAAAATCAGATATTAACCCTTAAAGAGTTCCAAGAGCAATATGATGGAGATCCTGAAAGGTATGCTAAAGAAATAATAGAACTTGAAAAATTGGAGAATAGCGATTTCAAGTATACTATTGAAATGGAGGATCTTCGGGAAAAATTCAAGGATGAAGTTCGTAAAAGAACAGAACGAGACCTTAAACAATTGGAAAATGAAATACGATCATATTTTATCAAGGGCTGCGTTCGTTATGTCCATGCGATTTGCTATGATAGGTTAAGGGAGAATCTCCCTAAGTCCGCTTTCATGTTTTCTACTGATAATTTGGGTTGGACTACATATAAACATCAATTATCCCAAATAGAACGCTTTGAAATCCACACGAACTATGGTTATGGGTCAAGATCGTATGCCTATTGTAATCTTTTCTACAAAGATATACCGATACTCCCATATACAGATGTGATTAAATACTCTTCTGTCGCATGGTTGCAAATTGTGAACTATACTCGTAGTTTTGTTCCTCAGAGAGAGGTCTGTTGGGAAAAGACGTTTGATTTTGTGATTGCGGTGTCCAATTTGATAAAAAAGAATCCCCAAAAATTTATTGACGAGTTCATTGTGGATGAGATTAGTCAGCTGTTAAAACAACTGAAAGAGATTTTAAGGAACTCCCCTAAAGAGCTAAAAGAACACTTTGAAAGATATAAAATAGAAGACAGAAGAACAACATTTGTTTGGAGTACAGGATTGGATCAAGAATCCTACAAAATTTTCCCGGAAGAACTTGCCGATGCTGAAAAAGTCGAAAAAATTACCGGTTGTTTGTTCTTTCTTGATAATATGCGTAAATTGAATGAGTTCATTCCTGTGATACGTGTATTCATAAACGATTTGATCGCATTGAACAATCAAATAACCCCGATGATTGACTCCTATCTGTCTAAATTGTCGGAGGAAATACAACAGAATATGGCAGAAATAGAAGATCTGGCAGAAGCTATAAAGGAGGTTAAATCGCGTATGAAAAAATGCAAAGAGGAGAATGCTCCAGATTTGATCAAGGCACTCAATCTCAAAGAGGATCTCCTAAATGATTACTTGGAAAATCATCCTCTTATAACAGATGCTTATCAGGAATATACCATTATGAGAGAAAAGTTAAGGGAACTTGATTGCCAAAAAGAAGAGAAATCCACGCATTTGCGGTTGCGAAAGAACTTTTCAAAGAGATTTGAGGAATGTAAAGAGAGGATTAATAGACTTATGAAATAGTGGGATTGTAAAATAGAGTGCTGGAAAAATATAGTAACAGATTGAAACAAATAAACATGGATAATAAGCGAATAATTAACAGAGATTTTATCGGGGTGATAAAGGATGAGGGAGGTCGGTTTAAATATGACGAGGTTGAAATCCATTATCCACGAGAACTTGTGGCAGCGATTGAGGCGATGAGTAAGGATGATGATTGTACGATAATGGATGTCCAGGGCATTTTTTTAAAGTATTACCCCAAGCAGACAATCAACGAACGTTTTTATCATTACATTTACCCATATTCGTATAGATGTTATTGTAAAAGTGTTGCTGATGCCCCCGAATTCTGTTCTTTTGATAGTTATAAACGAAGCCTCGTCAATCAGGGAGGATATTTGCTGAGAAACAATGAAACGCTTCTGGGATTTGAATCCCAAGAAGCATATCAAAAGACTACTGCATGGCTTTGCGATGAGATGAATATTGAACCGGCGGAATGTTCTAATCTATTACGAAGAAATTTTTCCCGTAATATTATTAGGTATATATATGCGCGTAATTATCATGAAACCTTGGAATCCATCAAATCTTCGGTATTGATTTACTCCGATGAGAAGTCAGGGTGGAGGACGGTCTCTGTTGATTTCGGTGGCGGACTTTCGGTGACTATTTCAACTAATTTTTCTTTTCCGTGTAACTGGTATATTGATGTCAGAGTCTATCTAAATAATATTGTGATATTACCTTATTTGGATTCAGTCATATACCCGAGCACTCAATGGCAGATTTTTCATAACGCAACACGCTCTTTTGAAAAAGAAGATCGAGACACATGCTGGCAAAGTATGTTTTTATTTCTGGTGGATGTCGCAAATATGTGGATAGAAAGTCCGCAACGTTTTGTTTCTAAGTATATTGTGGAAGAAATTAAGGGAGCTGTTTCTGGTCTAGATTATATATTACAATCTTCCGATGAACAGTTGCTGGAACAATTCAAGAATTTCCCAGAAGGGAAAAAGCGGACTTCGTATGTTGGAGAAATGCTTGATTCCACTTTAATTGAGACAGAACCAGAACTGACTATGATGTTTGAAAAATCGGATAAAATTACAGGACTACTATGCTTTTTGCACTTATTTCGCCAGTTGAGTGAGTTTGACTCATCTGTCTGCCAATTCATTGACAAATTGACGGCTCTGAATGAACAGATGTCCCCTTTGATAGAGTCAAAACTTTTAGAATTGCATAAACAGATTCAATTAAACAAAATAGAATTGGATGAACTAAATAAGGCTATACGAGACGGAAAATCCAGGATAAAAGTATATAAGAAAGAGTATTTTCGAGAATTCGAAGAATTCTTGAATTTAACAGGAGTTGATCGAAAAAATTATCTAAGAGATGAACCACAATTTGCCGAAGTGTATCAGAAATATAAATCTCAAAAAGAACAAATAAAAGAACTTAAGCAAGATTTGGATAATAAATCGGCTCATTTGTGTTTGCAGAAAAACTTCATGAAAAAATTTGAGGAATGTCAGAAAAGAATTGTGACGTACTTGACATAAGTGGAATAATAATAGTACGTTGAAATGATTAACAATCCAAAACTATGATTTATTATGTCCTCTTTAATATTAAAAAAAACACTTCGAATGATTGAAAACTGTAAGAAAGAATCATATTGTTCTGTTGGTCAGGTAATTCTCTGTGATTTTGTGGCTGCGTTTTGGAAACAAATTAAACCACAGCCATCTTTGAAAAAGTATAGAAAAATCGATCGGTATGGTGACATCCGTGTCGTGAACAGAGGAAAAGGCATGTGGGCTATCATAGACGATGCAGGAAACGAAATAGTGCCTTTCGGCAAATACAGCTGGATTGATGGCTTCGCTCATGAATTGGCTCGAATTGTTGGACGATTTGTTAAGCTGGTGACCTTAAGATTTTAGAAACATCATATATGTTTAGATTTTATAACTGGTTGTTATTGTAACTGTTTTGTAATTGTTATGGGAGGACTTGCAAAATCATTTGAAAAAGAAAGGAAACAATATTATGCTATTTTTGACGCTCTACAAAAACACGGTTGTTTTGTTGAGAAGTTCAGAGCGTATGTTTTGGAACATAAACAATCTAAAAGGGTCACAGGAGGTGCTGGAGGTGTTCAATGTGTATTTTCTGGTTTGGTTATAGATATTTATTGCCGAGGGAATTGGGGGCAGGATTCGATAGAATGTGACATCATTGTCGGACGAAACCTTTCGAAAGAGCAAGATGAATATCTTAAAGGTGTTGTTAACATGCTAAACTATAAGTTCACGCAAGTTGCATTTTACTATAGGATATGCAACGATCCTAACGACGAGTGGGAGAGGATTGACATGGATGCATTCGAGGATGGCACCCGGTACATGCACTTGATTATTAATTATGATTCCGGTTATATTACAGAGCATAATGTGATGGAAGAATTGCGTCGCGCCAGTAAGATTTTTATGGACATCACAGCCGATTTCTTCAAGTTGCTTTACGCTTCGATTCAGAAATGAAGACTTTCCCCTTTACACAAATTCGATTTAAGAAATAACCATAACCTATGAGAAAAGAATACCGATACTTGATGGCCGGCGTAATCTTTGTTGCCCTGACGGCCGCCATGAATGAGGCGATAGGATATCTGCCCGTTGTTCTTCTAGTCGTTCTGATTGTCTTCTGCTTTGGAACCGCTTATCTCCTTGACGTCTTTGTCTTCAGCATCCGCACAGTCGCGGACCTGGAGAAAAAGGTGATGATCAAGATGAACGAGGAAGGATTCCTGTGCAAGAAGAACGAGGGCGTTTTGGAATACACCATGAATGGCAGAGTATATGAGTCATACTTTTGGCGTGTCGATAAGAATTTTTTTAGGACCTTGATTGTTGATCGCGCCAAGATTGATGAGCATTGGGACAAAATCAGTGAGGAGGGGAAGTCTGTGCTGGCCAACTATGTCAATAATGAATGTTACCACACCACATTTATTGCGAAGGAAAACGGATGCATTTGCACGCATATCACATACGTTCGGACCTCTTCCGATTTTCTGAGCGAGGCGCAAAACGCTTACGAGGTGATAGGAAGAACTTTTAATACAGCTCTTGAAATCCTGCCGCAGATCAAGGGGCGGTATCCTCTTGATGAGTCTGCGGGTGGCATCGGGTTTGTAAACAGAGAGAAGAAAATGTAGTCTGGGCAAAATCAAAATTATAGTAACAAATCAATTCTATTAACCAAAATTTTACGCTAATGCTCTCCGGATGTCCGACTACTAATATTTTCCCAAAAAACAAGATCATGAGAAATATTCCAATTCTTTTATTCGCATTTCTAATGCTCATCCAATCAGGTTGCACTCGGAAACATAAAATAAATACGTCAAGCGACGATTTCACACGACAGGAATGCTGCTATGTGTTTGATGAAAACAGGATTTCGTCAATCGAAGCGTTGTGCGATGTGACGGAGCTGGCGCTCTATGACACCACAATGTCGTCACGAGAGCTGAACTTGAGAATGTCCCTTTTGGCAGACACTTTACAGTTTGCCATCCGCCATTGCCAGGACTTCGAATTCAACCTGTGGATGCGAGGATTTGTGCGCCGCATCACGCCGACCATCTTGTTTGACCGAAGAGTGGAAGAGGACCTAGTTGACAAATATCTCTTTCTTCCATACTTGTGGAATATAAATCGCTCAGATTCCGCGACAATTGTTTATACTAGTATATTCAGAGCTTCCAACGAAATGTACGATCGATTCACAAATGTTTTGCTGTTCTCCAAAGGAGATGAACAAAGATGCTTGTTCACGATCACTAATTTTTCGGACACTGTGATAAAGGATGTCTGCATTGCTTTCGTAGACACGGCTGGAAATCATAAGACATTAGACCAACATGATGCTCTATTTACGGATTATCAAGATACTGAACCCAGTGTCTTAAGAATGTTATTCCCCTTAGACACTTTTTTGTCGTTGCTCAACAATGCGACTTCCATAGATGTCCAGTATCAAGCCAAAAAGTCAGAAATCGTGATGCGGCATTACCTGCCGGAATCGGAAAAGTTGTTTGTGGAGAATGTTTTTGCGAAAAAGCACATGCCATAAAAAAAGCGCTTCAAACGAAGCGCTTTTTCTTTATCTAACGTCTTACGTCTCAAGTCTTACGTCTTATTTCTGATAGAATCTCACGCGGTTGTCCAGCACTTTGGATTGGCTGATCAGGTAGTTGAGAAGCGTGTTCTCGTTGCGCTCACGGCCGACCAACTCGTTCTGGAGGTAGTTCTTCTCCATCATGAGGTTTTGTGAAGCTTGTCCGTCGCGCAGCTCTTTCACGTTCACCACATACACCATGTTGTTGCCGCAGACTGCCGCTGATTTGTTGACGGGCAGGCTGAAGATTTGGCCGATGGCCTTGCTGTCCACGCCACGGTTCATGTAGTAATCGCCGGCGAAGCTTAACATCACGCTGTCGTTGGCGGCAACGGAGTATTTCTGAGCCACGGCGTCGAAACCGGAAGCAAGATCTTTGTTCAGCTGGTCAGCAACCATGTTCAGCTTGTTCTTGCGCTCCAGAATCGTTTTGATGTCGTCTTTTGCGTCTTTGTATTTCTGCACGCCTTTTTCACGGGCCTGAGCCACACATGCCACGGCGAAATACATTCTGTCGATGTTGAAAACGTCTGAAATATTGTCTTTCTTCACGTCATCGCTGAATGCCCAGCTCACGATGTCGCGGCAGTTGGGCAGTTGACCGACATTCGCCATCATGGAGGTCACTTTTTCGCCGTTGACCACTTGGATACCCTTCTTGGCGGCATTGGCGATGAATTCTTCGTTGTTGCTCACGCCTGCGGCGAATTCGTTGGCCTGGGAACGCAAAGCGTTGAAGGTGGCCTCAGAAGCGTTCACGTCATAGTCGTAAAGCACAAACTGACGTTTTTCGATGGGTTGGGTGCGGTCAAGGACTTGGAAGACGATATAACCGTTGGGAGCTTTGTAAAGGTAGATACCGCCGTTGGGCGTTTCCAACAAGCTGTTGTAGAGGGTGGACATGGTACCTCTTTCTGCAAGCCAGAAAGTGGTGTCGCCTTGTTCGCGGCCGTACAAGTAGTTGGGCTGCAGGGCGAAAATGTTAGCTTGGTTGGATTTGATCACTTCAACAAGGCTGTCAGCGATTCTGTGGGCTTCCTTCTTGGAATAGGGGGCTTCCTTGTATTGAGCGGTCTTGAACGGCAGCTCGATAGTGGCCACGAGCAATGAGTCGGGACGGTTGGCGGCGCCGAACACCTTTCCGAAGTACCATTTCACATTTTCATAAAGGAAAGGTTCAATGAAGCTTCCCACTGAGGATTTGAAGATCAGGCTGTCCAGCTCGGGCAGGGTGATGTCGGATTCTTTGAAATAGGTGCTGTCAACCACGCCGTTGCCTTTGGAGAGATTGAATTCAGCGATGGATTGCTGGGTGAAGTTGGTGAAATCCTTGCGGACGCTGTCTTCGATAGCCTTGAGGTCAGCAGGGGTGGGGTTGATGGGGAACACGGCCACGTTGATGTCGCGGTTGTCGGCCTGAAGGTCGAACATGTCTTTCTTGTGGGTGTTGTAGAAATCCTTCATCTCTTTTTCGGAAACTTCCGGTTTCATGTTCTGGAAGGCGGTGAGTTCCGGGTTGACGGTCATCAGGGAAACCATAGCCATGTTGTTGTCCTTGGCCAGCTGTTTCGCCAGAGGGTCAGAGAAATAGAGGGTGTTCTGGGCCAGAGCGAAGTAGTTCTGCTGTTTTTCAGCGCTCACGGCAAAACGGACCAAAGCCTGATAGGCGTTGTAGATGTCCTTGCCTTGGTCTTGGTTGGCCAGGGTTTCGATGTTGGAGATGATGCCCATGGCGTTCTCGGGACCGTAGAGCTGTGCCAGCGCGTTGGCAAACTGAGCGATGAACTGGTTGGGTTGCTGGGTGCTGAGGGAAGCCACCATGTTCTCCTTGAAATCTTCAATCATTTGCGGAGTGAAGGTCAAGCCCAACTTTGCTAACTGTTTGTCCAGAACTGCATCCTGAAGCATCTGCTGCCAGGTCATTTCGTGGATTTGGTAGGTTTCGTTGTCTTCAAAGGAAGTCTTGTTCTGCAGCAGTTTCATGAGGGCAGTGTTCTCCTCATATTGCTTGCTGTACTGTTGATCCATCTTCTTACCATCGACCTTGGCCATCACATACTTGTTCGAGAATGTGCGGTGAACGTTAGAAAGGTCGCCCAAGATAAACGCTAATAAGGCCAAACCGATGATTACCAATAAAAGCACGCCGTGCTTACGAATTGCGCCAATTGCTGCCATAGATTATTATTTTTAGTTATACATTATATTTCAAAAAATTAGCCCGCAAAGGTAGCATTTTTTTGCATTGCTTCGTCTATGTCGCTGTTTTTTATTATTAGATTGTAAAATTTTGATATATAGCAATTTGAAAAACAAACACCCACTTTTTGAAGTTTTATCCAAAGTGGGCGTTGTGGAAAAATGGTCGATTTTGAGGTGCTGTTTCCGCAAAACGATGTGAGACTTAAGACTTGAGACTTAAGACTTTTTGGGTTTATAGTAGCTAAAAGCTAATGGCTAATAGCCAATAGCTAACAGCCAACAGCCAACAGCCAACAGCTACCCCCGGTACACCTGCGCGAAGAATGGGTTGTGCTTCGCTTGTTCCGCATAGTTCCATTCCGGCGGGAGGCATTCGGGACACCAATGGCCGCCTTCGAGGATGAGCTTCGGGGAGGCGTCAAATGTGTGTCCGTCGTGGCATTGCCAGGTCAGCTTCTTGGCCGGGTCACCGTCGTATTCGGTGGAAACCAGCTTGCCGCCACGGAACTCCGCTGCCTTCTGCAAATCGCTGACAGTCAGTTCGGAAAGTGGCTTGCTTTCATCATAGCCGTGGTCGATGTGCACCGCGTGCTCGCGCCCGGGAAGATCCGAAAGATCCCAGTCCTTCCAGTCGGGGATGGCACGGTATTTCTCCATGCTGCCGTAATAGGCGCGGATGCGTTTTTCGTCGTTATGCTTGATCCAGTACTGCGTGCCGTAGGTTTTCTTGTTGGCCAACGTGCGCAGCGCCATCTTGATGACGAACGGCGGCGCGATTTTGGCGAGTTTGAAGAACCCGGGAAGTCCGTCGCTCAGCTGACGGAAATAGTCGTCCACGGGCATGTTGGCGCGGAAGTGGAGGTAGTTTTCCAATACGTCGGCGTCCAGATAGTATTGGCCGTGGAAATTCTTGAGTACGAACCAGTTGGAGTTGAAAATCTTTTCGGGTTTCGGACAGTAGGTGGCCTTGAGGATGCGACATTCGAAGTCGTAGTTGGTCATGCGGTATTCGGGGCCGCTGCTGATGTTGTAGAAGCGGTTCCAGAACTCCGCCGGCACCTCGTCGCGGCAGACGCGTTCGAGCAGGCGCCCGGAGTCCTCCACGGTGGCCCATTCCAGCACGCCCTTGATGGGCACATGGAACATAATGGGGTCGAAGTTCTTGAGGATGCCGGGGTAGAGGATGCCCGACTGCCGCAGGCTGACCCAGTGTTTGATGCCGGAGTCGGCGAAGACGCGCTCGGCGATGATCTTGCTGATGCCGTAGCAGTCGAACTCGCTGGAGCAGACGGGGTCGCCGGTACGGCCCCAGTGCAGCGGTGCGTTACGGTCGGAGGTCTGCGCCACCGATCCGATATAGACGGCCTTGATGTCGTCGGCGTTGGGTTGCGCGAGGATGGCTTTGACCACGTTCTGCGCCGCCGTCACGTTGACTTTCAGGGTCTTTTCGGGGAAATAGTCCGCCGATGGGGAGACCATGCCGCCCACGTGCAGCACGATGTCCGTGCCGGTGACGCCGCGCAGCACGTCATCGTAATTCATCAGGTCGCCCCACACGATGCGGATTTTGTCCGCAACGGGGGCCAGCTTCTTCTCGTTTTTGGGACTTTTGCGCGCCAGAATGGTCACGTCATATTGTTCGGGATAGCGGAGCAGCTCTTTAAGCCCTTCCCATCCCATGGTGCCGGTCGCGCCGGTCAGGAACACGTTTTTCTTCATCTTTCGGTCGGAATTTTGAGGCCGCGAAGATACGATTTTTTTGGTTAGGAGGCGATGCTTCCCAGCGTCGCAAACAAGCGTCGCAAAAAAACTTCCAATGAAAAAAATTGTATCTTTGCACCATGATGATTCGCAATCGAAACACTGTGTCGCCGTTGGTCTTGACTGCTGTTTTCTGTGCAATGGTTGTTGCTTTGTGCGCGCAAAACCACTCGAAGCTACCCTCCGCTGTGTTCGTCCATAAACACTGCAACACCTGCCAAACTTACGACACCCTTTGTCAGTTCCGGTATGGAGACATTGTCTTGACGGAGGATTCCATTACTTTCAACAGTATGGATTGTATTCATGCGTATGATGACCAGGATACAAAATACAGTTTCTTACATGATTCTTATTTGATTTTTTCTTTCCCGAATGGAAAGAAATATATCATGGAACTGATTGATTATTTTTCCAGTTTTGTGCCCCAATATGCGCCAATAATCTACAGACGCGACTGCGGCAATACATTGCCTATTCGTGCGAAGTTCGGGAATGATTGGCGCAAGTCGCTGTGGAAATTCATCAAGAAGTGGAACTCATATAACCATCGTGAAGAAGTCGTCCTTAATATTATCGAGTGCGGAACGAATTATTCTCGCATGATCCAAATTCAAGGAGAGGACACGGTTTTCGAGGCGTCACACTACGACACAGATACTGATTTGCAGTTTGATCCTGATTATGATCGCGTCGAAATTGTTGACGGTGATACGATCTTCCATATTCCGGAGTTTTTCCCGAAATTTCCCGGCGGCGCGGATTCCTTGAGTGCCTATCTGCAGCGGGAGAAACGGTGGCATGACAATCCTTTCTTGGATGTTGCCGGGACTGTGCTGGTGGAGTTTGTCGTGGAGAGAGACGGAAGCGTCTCGCAACCGAGGGTCAAGGTTTCCCTCAATCCGGAGTTTCACGACAAAGAGGCCCTTCGCGTGATTCAGTCCATGCCCAAATGGGAACCGGCGACAGTGAACGGGACGCCGGTGCGATGTTATTACCAGATACCGGTGACGTGGAGGTTCTAGTTGCGTGTCTCCGACACGCATGCCTTGCGGGGTGCCGCTGCGCCCCACACTGCGGCTGACAACTTATGCTTTCCAAACTGGCAACTCCTCCCATTCATCAGGAAAACCCATCTCTTTGGTTGTTAGAAGTTTGTGCTGATCCTTTAGCAATTCTTCCAATTTCATTTTGAACGAATTTCCGGGACTGATAATGTCCACGATATACTTGATTGCAGAGAGCAGGGCAAAAATCTTGTTTTGCTTTATCGTTTTTGCACTAGCTCGTGTAAGAAAGGGATATGATGTGTTGTAGGGCAATTTCAGGTGTACAACAAAGCGTCTGTTCCAAACCCGGCTGTGATGAGCGCAGCAGTTGCGTAAATTGGAGAAGGCGTGGAGCCAATTCGCAAAAACATCTTCGTCACCAATGCCAAAAGACCTTGCAATTTGTCTCTTTAAGGGAGTCTTGTCAAGTGTCTTGTACAGTCTGCTCAATGTTCCGAAAGAAACAACTTCCAAGGACATCCATGACGGTGGCATGGCTGGAGTGTCGTATTTGGTTTTGTAGTGCTTAATGAAATCCTCATTGCTGCGGTTCACATCGTCTGACACATCACTCATAAGGTGCGAAAAGGTGTTAGGGCTTGAATTCACAAACCATTTTCCATCCAAATACCAAAACGGATCGTGACTTTGAACGGAATAGATCAAAGACAACTGTGTGCGAACGGCTATTTCAATCTTCTCCAATTCATTGAAAACCAAATTTCTCAAGCGACGGTCAAAAATGTATAAATCAACAATGTCGCCGAAATCGATGTTGTTTCGGAGAAATTTGTGGTCAGCAGACGGATCTATGTTGTTCTGAAAAGGGTAAGTGAATGCTCGCAGGCGATAGTAGCTGATATTCCGTAAATAGCATTTGGCTTGTTCTCGGTTGGTGATATTTAACCCTCTTTGTTCAAGCCGGTCAATCTGTTCGTCAATGGTCAGCGGTCTTTTGGTGTATTTCATAATTCAAGGTTCTCTATAAGACTCGAAGACCCCCCTGGTGCGCTGAACTGACGGGAAGCGTGGGAGGTCATATCGGCGGCAAAAATACATTTTTTTCAAATTGCCAGCAGGAATACGTGAATTTTTTTATCAGTGTATTCTCAAAACCTCAAACTACAGCTTTCGCCTTGCGTGTGGGTATTAAAGTCTTGTCTCTTCTGGACAGTTTTAAGGGAGGTATTTTACATTACTACCCCGGCCTTCGGCCACCCGTCAGGATTCGCCTTTTCTCCTCTTCGCTCGGCATAGCAAAAGCAAAGCTTTTCCTCTGCTCTCGCTCATTCGTCGAATCTAAAATAGAAGGGTAATTGTCGACCGTAATATTTTCGTTAGCCGCTGTAACTGCTAATCACTAACTGCTAACTCATCTCTAGCATCCGTTGTATCGGCACCAACGCCTTTTTCCTCAGCTCCTCGTCCATGATGAGCTCGGGTTGCTCTTCGAGGAGGGCGGCGTAGATGTTCAGCAGGTTGTTCTTCTTCATGTTCACGCAGTCGTGATTGACCGCGCCGTTGTAGAGCGTGTAGAGCTTTTTGTCGGGGTTGCGCTTCTGCATCTCGTAGATGATGCCGCTCTCGGTGACCACGATGAACTCCTTGGCGTCGCTTTCGCCGATGAAGTTGAGCATGGCTGCGGTGGAACCGATGAAATCGACCTTCTCCAAGAGTTCGCGGCGGCACTCGGGGTGCGCCACCACGATGGCGTTGGGATGCTCTGCCTTGGCCTTCTCCAAATCCTCCACTTCGTAGTGGTCGTGCACGCAGCAGGCACCGTCCCACAGGAGCATCTCGCGACCCGTCATACGGTTGATGTAGTCGCCGAGGTTGCCGTCGGGCACGAAGATGATTTTCTCGTCCTTGGGCAGCTGGTTAACGAGCTTTAAGGCGTTGCCGGAGGTGACGATCAGGTCGCACTGGGCTTTCACCGCGGCCGTGCAGTTGACGTACGCTAACACCTTGTGGTCGGGGTGTTTCGCTTTGAATTCGGCGAGTTTCTCGGCCTTGCAGCTGTTCGCCAGCGAGCAGCCTGCGCTCATGTCTGGCACGAGCACCTTGCGTGTGGGGTTGAGGATCTTGGCGGTCTCGGCCATGAAGTGCACGCCGGCGAAGAGGATGATGTCGGCCTGCGTTTCGGCGGCCTTGCGGGCCAGTCCCAGACTGTCGCCCACGAAGTCGGCCACTTCCTGCACTTCGGGCAGGGTGTAGTAATGCGCCAGGATGATGGCGTTTTTCTCGCGTTTCAGGCGAGCGATTTCGGTTTTGAGTTCGTCGTTGTTCATTCGGTTTGCGTTTTTCGGTTTACTGGCCCCACACTGCGCTTCGCTTGTGTGGGGTTATTAGCGCTTCGCGCGTCTTGCCCCTCCGGGGCTGCTCAAGGAAGAGGTTTGATCCCCCCCTGCCCTTCGGGCATCCCCCTAAAGGGGGGAATGGTCCTTCGCCCCATTCATTATTCAACATTCATCATTCAGAATTCATCATTCAGAATTATTCTACATTTTACATTCTTCATTCTACATTATTTGAAGATGAACCGTCGGAAGTCCAGCCCCAACGCATAGACCATCAAGGCGATGAGCAGGACGAAGCCGATGGTGTTGGCGACGCTGAGGAATTTGTCGGAGGGCTTCTTGCCGGTGATCATCTCCACGAGGATGAAGAGGATGTAGCCGCCGTCGAGACCCGGAATCGGGATGATGTTCATGAAGGCGAGGATGATGCCGAGCAGGGCGGTCATGCTCCAGAAACGGTACCAGTCCCACACTTTCGGGAAGATGCTGCCAATGGTCAGGAAGCTGCCCAACTGCGTGGCGCCCTCCTTCGTGAACACGATCTTGAATTGCTTGACGTAGTTTCCCAACGTGCTGAATCCCTGAGAGATGCCGGTCGGGATGGACTGCCAAAAACTATAATCGACATGCACCACGTCGAAGAAGTCAGCGGGCTGGCGATAAGCCACCCCCATGTTGCCGACAGAGTCGAGGGTGAGCATCGTGTGACAGAGACTGTCGCCACGCATGTAGTCGATTTGCAACTCGTTGTTCTTGTTCTCGTTGAAGACGTTTTTGAAATCGAAGAAGCAGAACATCGTGGAGTCGTTGATGCCGACGAGCGAGTCGCCCTTCATCAATCCGGCCTTTTCCGCCGGTGTGCCTGCTAACACGCTGTCGATGACGAACGGGATACGGTAATTGCAGAAGAGGGAAGAGCTGCCAGCACCCACCACCTTGCGGGGCAGGTCTTTCGGGATGTTGATGACCACTTCCTCTCCGTCGCGCTCCACGGTGACGGTTTTCACGTTGTCGAGAAGCACGGTGTTGGCGAAGTCGCCGAGGGTTTTCGGATGCGTGGTGTCAACCATGAGCACTTTGTCGCCGTTTTGGAAGCCGGCGTCCTGCATCTCTTGAGAGAATTCCAGACCGTATTTGGCGTTTTCGAGCGGGATGTAATCGTTGCCCCACGTGAAGCACATCAATATATATATAATGATGGCGGTGAGAAAATTGACCAAAACGCCGCCGATGATGATGAAAAAGCGTTGCCAGGCGGGTTTCGCGCGGAACTCCCACGGGTGCACTTCGCTGCTCAAGTCGCTGGCTTTGGTGGTCTCATCGACCATGCCGTTGATGGAGCAGTAGCCGCCGAGGGGCAGCCAGCCGAGTCCCCATTCGGTGGATTCGGGATGGTTGGCCCACTCTTCGGGTGCCTTGCCGGAGAAGAAGCTGAAATGCATCTTTCCGTCGAAACGCTTCATTCGGATCAGGGAAAGTCCTGGATTGAAGAAGACGTAGAACTGGTCCACGCGGGTCTTGAATATTTTCGCAAAAGTGAAATGCCCGAGTTCGTGAGTGATGACTAAGAATGTCAAGCTGGCCAGAAGGCCAAGTATTTGCATTGATATACCCATTATCAATTAAGAATTAAGAATGTAGAATTAAGAATTATGAATGACAATTAACCCTGACATTATTTTTGTTCCTTGAATTGTCAGCTTCAATAACCAATAACCTATAACCTATAACCATTTTAAAATATCGTCTCTCATGCGGATGGTTTCGGCGCGGGAGCAGTCGGCGAAGTTTGCCGCTCCGTTGTCCTGCTTGCGGTAGGCGAGGAGGATGCCCCGGGAGGAGTTGACCACGCCGCCGTTACCGTTGCGGAGGTACTTGGCGATGTCTTCGGCCTTGCCGCCTTGGGCACCGTAGCCGGGGATGAGGAAGAAGGTGGTGTCGAGCATCTTGCGGATTTCCGCCGCCTCGTCGGGATGGGTGCAGCCCATCACGCCGCCGATGGCGGAGTAACCGCATTCCCCGATGAAGTCCTTGCCCAACTGTTGCAGCTTCTCGCCCACGACATGATAGACACGCTTGCCGTTCTCCGTGGGCAGGTACTCGATGTCCTTTGCGCCCTCGTTGGAGGTGCGGATGAGCACGAACACGCCCTTGCCGTTATCCTTGATATAGGGAAGATACGGTGACAAGCTGTCGAGGCCCATATACGGGCTCAACGTGATGAAGTCGGCCTCGAACTCACCGGTGAAGTGCGCCTTGGCGTACATCTCGGCGGTTTTGGCGATGTCGCCGCGCTTGATGTCGGCGATGATGACGGCCTTCTTCTCGCGCAGGTAGGCGAGGGTGCGGCAGTAGGCGCGCAGGCCGGCCATGCCATAAGCTTCGTAGTAGGCGATCTGCACCTTGTAGCACGCGCTCACGTCCAACGTGCTGTCAATGATGGCCTTGTTGAAGGCGAACAGTCCGTCCTCAATGTTAGGAAATTGCTGTGCGAGTTGTTCGGGCAGGTAACTGACGTCAGTGTCCAACCCAACACAAACGTGACCTTTCTCAGCCACGCTGGCAAATAGTTTGTCGATATTTGACATATTAATCGTTAATCTGTTTTATATTTTAGACAGAGGACTTTGGACTGAGGACTTTAGATTTGTATTATCCTTTACATCTCAAGTCTCAAGTCTTAAGTCCTAATTCTCCAGCACTCTCATCATGAAACCCGTGCCATGGATGTTGCAGATTTCCACTGCCGGCTGGAAGCCGTCTTTGTATTTCACTTTGCGTTGTCCGTCTTTCTTGGGCAGAACCTTGTCTTCGTAGTCGATGAGGATATAGCCGCGGAGCTTGGTCATGAATACATCCATGCTGCGGCTTGTCGTGTTGTCATCTTCGCCCCACACTTCGCGGAGGATGATTTCGCGCGGCACGAGTTTGTTCTTGTGGTCGAGCAACAGTTTCAGCAGCTCGCACTCTTTCCGGGTCAGCGTGCGCGTGATTTTCGGATGAATGAGCTGCATCTCCGTGTAATTCAGCGAGAAGTTGCCGAACTTGATCACTTCGTCCTCGTTGACATACTCATGAGGGGTGTTGTTCTTGCAGCGGCGCATGATGGCCTGCATCCGCAAACCTAGCTCCTCGATGCTGAAGGGCTTGGTGATGTAATCGTCACATCCCAACATGAAACCCTTGATACGGTCTTCTTTCGAATTGAAAGAGGAGAGAATGATGATGGGGACATTCTTGTCCAGCTTGCGCATGTTCTGAAGCAGTTTGTATCCATCATAGTTTTTCAAGGCAACATCAATGACACACATATCGTACACCCCTTTGTTGAAAGAACTGTCCGCTTTGGCCCCGTCTTTGAAATCCACCACATGGTAGCCCGACATCTCCAAATAGTCCTTAATCACATGACGCAGGTTGTCGCTGCTATCCACCAACATTACTTTTTCTTTTCTTAACTTCATAATTATCTATTTTTTCGTCTGATGCTGTGATCAGAAATCTGTTTTTACTTTTCGTTTGGTCTTTTGAACCAATTTCTTTTTATAAATTTTACGATTGTAAAGAGCGTGGACGTCCAATTCCTTCCACTTTTACACCATATTCGAATGATGCTGCAAAAATATAAAAAAAAATGCAACTTTCATTACTTTTGAAAAAAAAACAGTAAAGATTTTTTAATGCGATTGTCACACATTTTTTTTTGTACCTTTGCTTCTGTCATAAAAATTATTATAACTATCTGAAATATGATTAATTACACTTCTGTAGAAAGAATGTTTTTAAAGAAAGAGGGAAACCGCTTTCCAACGAAGGTCCCATATCTTACCGTTGACAATTTCCCGACATTGGGTTTGGTTACCGCCTTGCGCTTCTTGGAATGGGCGCATGATAACCCGTCAGGGGTCGTCAGTTTGCCGACAGGGAAGACTCCGGAGCATTTCATATCATGGGTGAAAAAAATCCTTAACGAGTGGGAAACTCCCGGTGGGCGTGAGTTCAGGGAAAAGCAAGGACTTCATGTGGACCGCAGGCCTGACTTGTCGGGTCTCCATTTTGTACAGATTGATGAGTTCTATCCCATCAGCCCCACGCAACACAATAGTTTTTACAATTATGTACAAAAGTATTATATAGAGGGTTTCGGGCTGGACAGAACCAAGGGACTGTTCATCAATTGTGACGAAATCCCTTTGTCTGAAGGGTTGCCTTTTGAGGAGGTGTTCCCCGACCACCGAGTGGATTTGTCGTTGCGCTATCGGGAGGCAAAATCCGCAGCGGAACGATTGCAGCAGGCGTCCATTTTCATGATTGACGAGTGGTGCAGCTCTTACGAGCGTAAAATCAGGGATTTGGGAGGGATCGGCTTTTTCCTTGGCGGAATCGGTCCGGACGGGCATATTGCCTTCAACGTCCGTGGCAGTGATTTCTTCTCCACCACACGCTTGACGGCCACCAATTTCGAGACGGCGGCAGCGGCGGCGGGAGACTTGGGCGGCATCGAGGTGTCGCGGCACCGACCTGTCATCACGATAGGACTGAAAACGATAACGTATAATCCTGATGCCGTGGCGATTATATTTGCCGCGGGGGAGGCAAAAGCGGAAGTCGTGAGACTTGCATTGGAGGAAAACCCTGCGAATCTTTATCCCGCCTCTGTCTTGGCGAAGTTGCCCAATGCCCGTTTTTATCTCACCTCGGGCGCCGCTTCTTTACTGAAAGATTCTGTATATCAGTATTATGAAAGCAACGATTGGAACCAGGAGAAAACCGATCGGGCCATTCTCGACCTTTGCAAGAGCGCTGACAAGTTTAGCGATAAGCTGACGATGGAGGAAATCCGACAAGACCCGTTTTGCAGCCGGATTCCGGATCTGGGACCGCATACGGTTGAACAGTGCATCGCCTCCATCCAATCGAAAATCGCAAAGGGTATGGAACCCGTACGAAACAAGGTGATCTATAATACAGCCCCTCATCATGACGACATTCTTCTAGGAATGATGCCCTATCTGAACCATATTGCCAGTGACCCGTCCAACGACCTCCACTTCTCCATCATGACCTCCGGCTTCAACGCGGTGACCAACCATTTCTTGGTTCACCATCTCGCAAATACTCTGAACCTATTGAGAAACAAGCAGATACAGATGGTTTTTTATGATAATTTCTTCTCGGAAGGATACAAGATAAAGCGAGTGAAGGATGTTTATCATTCCTTGATTAAGATTGCTTCGCAGCAGTATCCGGAGTTCCTGCGCGGTTTTTCCCACAGGCTCGTGCGCGACATTGTGGAGATTTGGAAGGTGGATTCTGTTCAGGCGTTGGACGACAAGCTGGTGGAGATCATCGAGTTCATCAAACGTTGTTATGACGGGCAGAAGATGCCGGCTGACATTCAGAAACTTAAAGGCATGATCCGCGAGTTCGAGGAGGAGTTGGTGTGGGCCCATTTCGGGATGATGGAGGAAAGGGTGCACCACCTTCGGCTGGGCTTTTACAAAGGGGACATTTTCACGGAAAACCCGAACAGGGAACGCGATGTGATGCCCATCTTGAACGAGCTTCGCGCCATTAAACCGGACATCGTCACCTTGGCTTTCGATCCGGAGGGCAGTGGTCCCGACACGCACTACAAAGTGTTGCAGGCCATTGCTGACGCCATCCGGCTCTGGCGCAAGGAGCATGACGTCTCGAATCTGAAGATCTGGGGGTACCGGAACGTATGGTACAAATACCATCCCTCAGAGGTCACCCACATTATTCCAGTTTCTTTAAATGACATCAGTGTTTTCAATGCCGCTTTTTCCAATTGTTATCTCAGTCAGGTTGACGCGTCGTTCCCGAGTTACAAGCTGGACGGCAAGTTCAGCACGCTGGCATCGGGGATCTGGGTGGAGCAGCTGAAACGGGTGCAGTTGCTGCTGGGAAAACCGTTTTTCTTCCAAAACGAGAATCCTGTTCTCCGTGCGGCACATGGCCTCATGTTTTTGAAAGAGATGGATGTGGACACCTTCTTGTCGCATGCCCGGGAGCTGGAGAAATCCATGCAGGGTTAGGTTTTGTGACATTGTCAGCTACAAAAAACAGAATTATTTTTTTTTTAGTGCCACATGTCACATAAATTTTATACTTTTGCACCCGAATTTCCAAATTAAAAAAACACCAAATTAAATTAAAAAACAGTATGGATCTTCAAAAATTAATCAAACAAACTGAAGAAAAGAATCCGGGCCAACCTTTGTACAACCAGGCCGTTAGAGAAGTCCTCGAAACCATTTGCGATTTCGTGAACGAACACCCCAAATACGATCAATACAAGATCGTTGAGCGTTTGCTCGAACCCGAAAGAATCGTCAAATTCAAAGTCACTTGGGTTGACGACAAGGGCGAAATCCAGGTCAACAGAGGCTACCGTGTTCAACACAACATGGCTATCGGTCCCTACAAAGGCGGTTTGCGTTTCCACCCGACCGTGACGGAAGACACCATGAAGTTCCTTGCTTTCGAGCAGACCTTCAAAAACTCCCTGACCACTCTGCCTATGGGCGGCGGTAAGGGCGGTTCCGATTTCGATCCTAAGGGCAAATCCGAGGGTGAGGTGATGCGTTTCTGCCAGTCCTTCATGACTGAGCTGCAGAAATACATCGGACCTGACACCGACGTTCCCGCTGGCGACATCGGCGTTGGTGGCCGTGAGATCGGCTTCATGTATGGCCAATACAAGAGACTCCGTGGCGAACACGTCGGCGTGCTCACCGGCAAGGGTCTTGAGTGGGGCGGCTCTCTGATCCGTCCTGAGGCTACCGGTTACGGTGCTGTCTATTTCCTGGAAGGCATGTTGGACGCTAAGAAAGACACCCTGAAGGGCAAACGCTGCATCATCTCCGGTTTCGGTAATGTGGCTTGGGGTACCGCTCTCAAACTCGCTGAGCTGGGCGCTAACCTGGTCGCTATCTCCGGTCCTGATGGCTACATCATCGATGAGGAAGGCATCAGCACTCCTGAGAAGATCGAATACATGAACGAGCTGAACGCTACCCGTAACAACGTGGTTGCTCCGTTCGCAGAGAAATTCGCTTCCGCGAAGTTCTTCCCGGGTAAGAAAGTTTGGGAAGTTCCTTGTGAAATCGCCATGACCTGCGCTATCCAGAACGAGCTCAACGGTGACGACGCCAAGAAGCTGATCGCCAACAACGTGAAATACGTTGTCGAGGTCTCCAACATGGGTTGCACGGCTGACGCTGTTGCTGAACTGCAAAAGGCTGGTATCTCCTTCGCTCCTGGTAAAGCTGCCAACGCCGGTGGTGTGGCTACCTCTGGTCTCGAAATGACCCAGAACGCCGCTCACCTGGGCTGGACCGCTGCTGAAGTCGATGCAAAACTGCACGGCATCATGAACAGCATTCACCAGAACTGCGTGAAATACGGTACCGAGGCCAACGGCTACATCAACTATGTGAAGGGCGCTAACATCGCCGGCTTCATCAAAGTTGCTGACGCCATGATTGCTCAAGGCATCGCTTACTAATCGCAAGTTTGTTTGCAAGAGAAAAAGGCACTCCGTCAGGGGTGCCTTTTTTGTATAGAAGATTACAGTTTTTTTTGTACTTTTGCCGCCAATTTAAATTTGGAAAATGGATAAGAATACAGTTATCGGTCTGCTGCTGATTTTCGCCCTGTTTCTGGGCTTCAGCTTCTACCAGACCTCTCAAATGAAGAAGCAGAAAGCCGCGCAGGAAGCGCAGATGTTGGAAGAAATCGAGAAAGAATCCGCGGAATCCGCCCAAACACTATCCTTGGACAACCAGTCGGATTCAACCGTCACTCCTGCCTCTGCCGAAACGGCGGCGCTCTCCCCGGCTCAGAAATTCTCCAATGCTCAAGTGGATGAGAATGGTGATTATATGGTGGAGACTGCCAAAGCATACTACTTTTTCAGCAAAAAAGGCGGCTATCTCAAACAAATCGAGCTGAAGGATGTTTACCGCTATACTCCTAAGGATTCCGCCAAACAACCTCTTGTAATCTATGACGGCGGCTCCAACAGTATGTCCATCAAATTGATGCTTCGCGACCAGACGGAAGTCTCCACCGGAGATTGTTATTTTGTCGCAAACGTGGACGAACTGGTGGTGGATGAGAAGCATAACAAGCTTTCGTTGCGGCTTTATCCTAACGCCAATGCTGACAGTTCCCAATGCCAGGTCCTTAACCAGAAAGCCTACATTGAATATCTATATACGTTCTCCAATGACGACTACAAGTTTGATTATGAGGTGAATATCGTAAATATGGAGCCGTATCTCTATCCGAACCGCCATGCATTTACCATGCAGTGGAATGCTCAGCCCAAGTGTGTCGAGAAAAACTTCGACTATGAGAAAAACATCACTTCCATATATTATATGGACAACAGCGATGGGGTAGGGAACCTGGATGAGCGCAAACCTGACAAGAAGGATTTCACTTCACCGCTGAAATGGGTCTCTTTCAAGCAGCAGTTTTTCACGACCTGCTTGGTTTCCAAGGATGTGCCGTTCTCTTCGGGCTCGCTGTCCGTACAGATTCCTGATGACAAGCGCGATAACATCTTGAAAGACTGCACCGCTGAACTTGACTTTGAGGTGGCGGACTTGAACAAGGGGCATTTCGGCATGTATATGTTTGTCGGGCCGAACCAGTATCGACTGCTCAAAGGTTATGATGTTAAACTGGAGCGCCAGGTGCCACTCGGCTGGGGCTTCTTCCTGCTGCATTGGGTGAACCGTTTCATCATCATCCCGATTTTCAACTGGCTGGAAGCATACGGCTTGAGTTATGGTCTTATCATTCTGATACTCACCATCTTCATCAAGATTGTGGTGTTGCCGGTGAGCTACAAGACTTACATGTCTTCGGCCAAGATGCGTGCCTTGAAACCTGAAATCGAGGCCCTCAACGCGAAGTATCCGAAAGAGGAGGACATGATGAAGAAACAGCAGGCCACGATGCAGCTGTACCGCAGTGCAGGGGTGAAACCCGCCGGCGGCTGTGTGCCGATGTTGCTCCAGATGCCGATCCTCATCGCCATGTACCGATTCTTCCCCGCGGCATACGAGCTGAGGCAGAAATCCTTCCTTTGGGCCGAGGACCTTTCCACCTATGACTCCATCTGGGATTTCGGCCGCAACATTCCGCTCTATGGCGATCACGTCAGCCTTTTCACCTTGTTGATGACTGCCGCCACGATAGTCTATACATGGCTGAACAACAAGCTGATGGCTCCCACGCAAGGCAACAAGGACCAGCAGCGAATGATGAACATCATGATGTACATGATGCCGATCATGTTCCTGTTTATGTTCAACAATTTCGCTTCCGGCCTCACGTACTATTATCTGCTCTTCAACCTCGTCACCTTCCTGCAGATGTTCATCTTCCGCATTGCGGTTGACGAGGACAAGCTTCGCGCAAAAATGCAGGAGAACATGAAGAAACCCGTCAAGAAGTCAAAATGGCAGCTCAAGATGGAAGAACTCCAAAAACAGCAGGCGCAAATGCTTAAACAACAGCAACAATCACAAAAAAGAAAATAATTTTCAAAAAAAATGTGCCTTTGTGAACAAAATTTCACTACTTTTGCAGGCTCATTTGAATAAATTAAAGTTTTAGACATTATGGAAAATCAAGACAAGAACGAAGTCCTTTCCCGTGCGATTAAAGCTGGAAAAAGAACCTATTTTTTTGATGTCAAGAAAAGTCGCAATGAAGAACTCTATTTGACTATCACGGAAAGCAAACGCAAATTCAACGCCGACAACGGCAACTTCTATTACGAGAAACACAAGATTTTCCTCTATAAGGAAGATTTCGAGAAATTCAAAAACGCATTGTCCGGTGTCATTGACTTTATTGAGAATGGCACAGTCCCTGAAGATAATTTCTTTGAAAACGACAACCTTGAGAAGTCGGAGGAAGACATGGATTTAGGGATCACGTTTGATGATATAGACCTTTCATTATAATGGGGAAAATTGTAGCCATTGTGAACCAAAAGGGTGGTGTCGGCAAGACTACCACCGCCGTGAACCTGGCTGCGTCGCTGGCGTTGCTGGATTTCCGGGTATTGTTGATTGATGCTGACCCGCAAGGCAATGCTTCAAGTGGGGTGGGGGTCTATCCGGATGACAGCACCATCAGCATTTACGACTGTATCGTGAACGGCAAGATGGCTTCCGAGGCGGTGGTGGAGACCAAGACCCCGAACCTCTTTCTGATGCCGGCCACCATTCATCTTGTCGGTGCCGAAATCGAGATGATCTCTTTCGACCGTCGCGAATACCGGATGAAGGATGCCCTTTCCGACATAAAAAACGACTATGATTTCATTTTCATCGACTGCGCGCCGTCGCTCGGCCTGGTTACCCTTAATGCCCTTGTGGCCGCCGATTCGGTCATAATTCCGGTCCAGTGCGAGTATTTCGCGCTGGAAGGCCTTGGCAAACTGTTGAACACCGTCCGCATCGTGCAGTCGAACATGAACCCGAACCTTTCCATTGAGGGAATCCTGATGACAATGTACACGAACCGCTTCAAATCCGCCAATGCGGTCTATGAGGATGTTCGTTTCCATTGCCGTGATATTGTGTTCGACACGGTCATTAACCGTACGGTGCGGTTAAGCGAAGCCCCCAGTTACGGGGTGCCGATCGCTGTCTACGACATCAAGTCTGTGGGACATGTCAACTATATGAACCTCGCCAAGGAGTTCCTGCTCAAGAACGGATATACTGTGTAATTCATAATTCATAATGCATAATGCATAATTAAGTAATAGATCGGAATCAAAATATTATGCCAAAGAACGACAGACCATTGGGACGTGGATTGGGTGCAATGCTCGGCGACATGGAAATCCCTGTTCACAGCGAGCACACACAAGTGGTGAGTGGCAACACCAATATCCGCATAGAATCGATAGAAGCCAACCCTTATCAGCCTCGTACACGGTTTGACGAGGAGTCGTTGGGTGAATTGGCCCAGTCCATCAAGACTTACGGACTGATTCAGCCGGTGACTGTACGCCCAATAGGGAACGGAAAATACCAGCTCATTTCCGGCGAGCGCCGTTTCCGTGCCGCCCAGTTGGCAGGACTCACGGAAATCCCCGCTTTTGTGCGCACGGTTGACGACGCCCTCTCTATCCAGATGGCCCTTGTCGAGAATATCCAGCGTTCGGATCTGAATGCCATTGAAATAGCCATGAGTTATCAGATGCTCATGAACGAATGCCATTTCACCCAGGAGGAATTGGGCGAAAAAGTCGGTAAGACGAATGCCTCCATTTCCAACTATCTTCGTCTTCTCAAACTTTCCACGCCAGTGCAGGTCGCCGTCCGCGACAACCAGATTGCCATGGGACATGCCCGCGCCCTGGTGCCAGTGGAGGACGAGGCGACGCAGGCGAAACTGGTACAGCAGATTATTAAAGACCAACTTTCGGTTCGCCAGACTGAATCCTTGGTGAAAACGGTTTTGGAAGGCTCCCGCAACAAAAAATCGAAAGTGAAAATCACCCTCTCTGACGAGGTTCGCAACGCCCAAACGGCTTTGGGAAAGAAATTGAATACGAAAGTGAACATAAAAAAAGACATCTCGGGGAAAGGTATTATTCAGATACCCTTCACCTCTGACGAGGAGTTGAAACATATATTGAGTGTTTTGCAATAAAGTCTACTCAATAACGTTATACTTTTGTATAATTATTACTTTATGAAATTGAAAAAACAGATTTTTGTAGGTGTGATATTGCTCTGCATGAGTCTGTTCGCTTATTCTCAAGACATTTCCTCCCCGAAAGTCTCCCGTGTGAAAACCCATGACTCTCTGAAAGTCGCCAAACATAGTCCGACGGCTGCGATGCTGTATTCCATCATCCCCGGTGGCGGCCAGATATATAACCGGAAATATTGGAAAGTCCCTGTTATTTACGGACTTTTCGAGGTCTCCGGTTACTTTTTGTACAAATACACCTCAGAAATGCTGTTGTACAAGAGGGAATTCATCAATCGTCGTGACGGTCACACGGACTTGCTGATTCCTGGACTCGCCAACTCTGATGACGAGAACATCCTGTCGATGCACCAGAAGGCCTTGCGCAATATGGAAATAAGCCTTGCGGCAACCGCCCTGATCTATACGCTTAACTTCATTGATGCCATGGTGGACGCCCATCTCTATTACTTTGATGTATCCGATGACCTGTCGCTCTATTGGAGCCCGATGTTGCTCCCGACCCCGGGCGGCACCTCGCCATCATACGGTATTTCAGTGGCTTTGAGCTTCAAATGATTACATAGACTTAGACTTAAACTTTAAAACTATAATAATGACAAAATTTAACTTCCTTTTAGCCGTAGTTGTCCTGCTTATGCTTCCGTTTGGACTTTCGGCACAGAACTGCCATATCACGGGACGTGTTGCCGTGCCGGAATTGCAAGGCAAGAATATTGCCATACTGAATATGAATACAGGCAAATCGCTGGCATCCACGAAGATAGTGAATAGCGCCTATGTGTTGGATATTGAGGTGTCGGAACCTTTTGTGGGCATGCTGAAAACAGATCCGCAGAACAGCAATTCACGCAGTTACTATTATCTGCGCATTGTCGGCGAACCGGGCAACATATATGCCGACTTGGTGACCGATTCGTTGTCAGGGACACAGCTGAATGACTGGCTTTATGCCTATTCCAATAAATGCAAACGTGAGATAGGAGTCATCAATGCCAATTATTCGAAGATGGAAAAGATGATTTCCATGCCAAACGAGGAGCGCGAGAAGTTGGAACAGGAGACCCTTGACCGAACAGCCAAACTTTTTGTCATGATGAAAGATATCTATTCCGTTAATAAGTCGAATCCCCTGGGCGCGCTCATCCTCGAGGATTACCTGGAATATGAGGTAGACGATTATGAGTCTGTAGTGAAGATGTTGGAAGGGGCTGCGCCTGTAGTGACAACATACCAACCTCTCAAGACAAAATTGACATTGATGGAAAAAGTCAGCCACACCGCTGCAGGAAAACCCTATATTGACCTGAATTTGACGGATTATAAAACCAAAAAACCGACCAAGTTGAGCAAGGTGATTAACGGCAAGGTCGCACTCATCGACTTCTGGGCTTCCTGGTGCGGACCGTGTCGTCGTGAAATCCCCAATATCAAGAAGATTCACGAACAATACGGTAGCAAAGAATTTGTGGTGATCAGTCTCAACGTGTGGGATAAACCCGAAGCTCAGGCAAAGGCCATCAAGGACTTGGGCATGACGTGGACGCAATTGACGGATGCGACACGTAATGCTACAGACACATACGGCATCGAAGGTATCCCTCAAATCCTGCTCATCGGCAAGGATGGGATAATTATTGCCCGTGATTTGCGTGGGGAAGAGATAGAAAAGGCTGTAAAGAAAGCGTTAGGTAAATAAAATATCGTAGTAGGGACGCGATTTATCGCGTCCGAAATCAAAAGAGAATGAAAGTCGCCATATTAGGATACGGGAAAATGGGCCACATGGTGGAGAAGGTGCTGCTGGAGCGGCGGCATGAGATTGTGGCTGTCATTGACAACGAGGAGGATTGGTTGCGCCTCGACAACGAATTTCGCCGGGCGGAGGTCGCCATCGACTTTTCCGAGCCGGGGGTCGCGGTGCCGAATATGTTCCGCGCATTCGAAGCGCACGTTCCGGTAGTGGTTGGAACTACTGGTTGGCTTGACCGTTTGGAGGAAGTCCGCAAAAGATGCGCCGATGCGAACGGTAAGTTAGTCTTTGGTTCAAACTTCAGCATAGGTGTCAATATTTTCTTCAAAGTAAACCAGCTGTTGGCCAAGCTGATGAACACACAAGACCGTTATCAGGTGGCGATGGAGGAGACCCACCACATCCACAAGAAGGATGCGCCGAGCGGCACCGCCATCCACCTCGCGAAGGATATCATTCACGAAGTGGATGCGATCAAGGATTGGCGGCTGACTCCTTGTGACCATACGAACGTGGTGCCGGTAACGGCGATCCGTGAGGGCGAAGTCCCCGGCACGCATGTCGTGACGTGGGATTCCCCGGAAGACACCATCGAAATCCGTCATACCGCCCACGGCCGCGAAGGCTTTGCCCTCGGTGCCGTCCATGCCGCCGAATGGCTGGTGTTGCAACCTTCTGGCGTGTATCCGTTTGAGAAAACAATTGATATTTGAAACGATTCTACCGAGCTCTTGCCCCTTCGGGGCTGCTCAAGGAAGCTATTCATCATTCATAATTCATAATTAGAAAGATGTTCATATCAAAAACCGCATTAATCATCATCATCATCATCTCCTTTCTCGGCTGGCAGGTCGGGATGTGGGGGATTTTCAAGAAAGCAGGGCTGAAGCCGTGGCTGTCGCTGATCCCGTTCTACAACATCTGGTTGTGGATCAAAGTGGTCATCGGGCGGAAATGGTGGTGGATGCTGCTGTTTCTGATCCCGTATTTGGGTATTTTCATGTTTCTCTACATGATTTGGGAAACCATCCGTCAGTTCAACAAATACAGCTATGTGCCGTTGATTTTAGGCACGTTGCTCTTCCCGTTCTATTTGCCGTATCTGGGCTTTTCACCGAAAGAGCAGTATATCACGCCGGAGAATCTGGAACGTCCGAAGAAGACCTCTGCCCGTTCTTGGGGTGATGCGTTGATTTTCGCAGTGGCCGCCGCCTACATCATCCGTTCCTGCTGGTTCGAGCTCTACACTATTCCGACCTCCTCTATGGAAAGCTCGCTGATGGTCGGTGATTTCCTTTCCGTAAGTAAAATCGCTTATGGTGTCCGCGCACCGCAAACCCCGTTGGCGATCCCGTTTATCCATAACAAGTTGCCAAAGACCGAGGTGAAATCCTATTCGGAAATCGTCAAGCTGCCCTATATGCGCTCCAAGGCGTTGAAACCGATAAAGCGCAACGATGTGGTGGTTTTCAACTATCCTGACGGTGACACGGTGGTGGTGGAACGGCAAGCAGAGAGCTATTACGCTATCGTGCGGGAGTTCGAGGCAATGCTCAATCCGAATGCGAGTGTGGCGGAGAAAAACAACGTGTTCCGTCGTTACGCACCCGAATTTATCCAGCAATTGCGCATGAAATACCCCGGAACGTACATGCCCGGGAAGGGTAGGGAAGCGGTATGGAACGAATACAAGGTGATTGCCCGTCCTGTCGATAAGCGCGAGAACTATGTGAAACGTTGCATCGGTACGCCCGGTGATAAACTACAAATTGTTGACAGACAAGTTTATATCAACGGAGAGAAGGTTGTTAACCCTGATCGTATCCAATATGCTTGTCTGATTTCCCATCCGGCGGGTATGCAGTTGTCCAAAAAAGAACGCAAGAATCTGAATCTCAACGAGGAAGATATGCAACAAGTGGATATTAACCGTTATGTGGTGATGTTGAACGGCGAGCAGCAGAACAGCATTAAGAAGAAAGGTTTTGATGTCCAGATTTTGGAGGAAGAGGAGGGCGTTTACAGTCCCGACATTTTCCCGCACGACAGCAACTACAAGTGGAACAAAGATTTCTTCGGCCCGCTTACCATCCCGCAAAAAGGGGCTACCGTACAGATTACGCCCGAGAACATTGCCTTATATGAGAAAATCATCCACAACTATGAAGGTCATGATTTGCAGGTTAAAGACGGCAAAGTTCTCATTGACGGTCAAGTTGCCACCTCCTACACGTTCGCGATGGATTACTACTTCATGATGGGCGACAACCGCCACAACTCCGCCGACTCCCGATTCTGGGGCTTCGTGCCCGAGGACCACATCGTGGGCAAAGCCTCCGTCGTGTGGCTCTCGCTCGACAAGTTCAAGACTTGGAGCGACAAGGGGAAGATTCGTTGGAACCGGATGTTCAAGAAGATTAAAATGTGATTAGTGACTAGTGATGAGTGATGAGAAAAAAAACGAGACGCCAAAAGGCGTCTCGTTTTTTTGTGGGAACTACTAGATTCGAACTAGTGACCCTCTGCTTGTAAGGCAGATGCTCTAAACCAACTGAGCTAAGCTCCCTGTCAAAATGACGGTGCAAAAATACACTTTTTTTCGATTTTTCGGTTTGGTTTTGATGAATTTTCTTCTTGGTTGAAAATGAACGGGTTAGAATATGACGCCAGCGGAAATGCCGATGTATTGCGGTCTTTGGCCCTCCTTGTTTCGGAAGAAATGTTGGAAAGAATAGCGGTAATCGACCCCTAATGTGATGAATCCGAATTTCATGTCAAAGCCGGCGGTAAGCAGTGTCCAGTTTTTTTCGATATTCTCCTTGCTGTATCCTAACGTGTTTTCCGTGACTTTCAGCAACGGTTGATAGGAGATTCCGACCTGCGGCATGAAGGAGATTTTTTCGGTGATTTGCACATCGCCGACGACCTTGATAGGGATGACCAGATAACGGTTTTCCACCAAGTCATCCGGTGTGCTGCCATCGGGTAATGTGACTCTGAACCTGTTTTTGAAATATTGGTACCCAAAACCGATTTCCCCGTAGACATATTTTCCAGCCCGGAAATAACCTCCGAAATGCACTGTTCTTGTGCCTGTGAGATAATCCACGTCGGTATAATTATGGGCAATCGGGAATTGAGTGCCGATTTTAAAACCGATCTGATACCATTTGTGTCGTTGTGCGCTGGCAACCGTTGTCGCCAGCAGCAATAAAGCCAATATGATTGTTCCTCTTTTCATCGTTCATTCATTGTTCTTCGTCGTTCTTCGTCGCTTCCTCTTCTTCCAGCGCTTTCGCCCGCTCGGTCTCCTTCGTGTTGAACTGGTTCATGGTGAGTTGCATCCCGACTGTCACAAAGGATTTTACTGCGCTAACGGCGCGTTCAATGCAGGGCTCCACGAGTTTGAGTTCTTCGGAGGAAAAACGCCCCAGGACGTAGTTGACTTGATAGCCTTGGGCGTAGTTTTTGCCGATGCCGCAGCGCATACGCGGGATGTCAGTACGCTCCAGGGTCTCTATGATGTCGCCGATACCGTTGTGGGTGCCGCCGCCGCCTTTGGGTTTCAGTTTGAAGATCCCCAACGGCAGGTCGATGTCGTCGTAGATGACCAGACAGTGATCGACGGCAACGTTTTCTTCTGCAAGCCAATATTTTACCGCCTTGCCGCTGAGATTCATGTACGTGGTGGGCATTATAATCACCAACTCGCGGCCCTTGAACGAGGCACGTGCGACGTACGCTAACCGGTCGCTCTTGAATTCCGCTTTGAAGGCTTTAGCCACAGCGTTGGCCACCTCGAAACCGTAGTTGTGGCGTGTGCCGGCGTATTGTTGTTCGGCATTGCCCAATCCGACAATCAGGTATTTTTTCTCATTCTCCATCCGATTCCTCGCTTTCCTCTTCAGACATGTTCACAAAAAACGAGAAGTGCAGTTTGCCGTATCGGCGGTGGTCGTAAAATTTGGGATGACCGGAAAAATCATGTTTCCCGGAATGTTCCATCACCAGCCAACCATCTGGGAGCAGCAATTCATGTTCAAACACGTTGTCGATGACTTTTTCGATGTTGGGAAGGTCGTATGGCGGGTCAGCGAAGATGATGTTGAACTTCTGTCGGCAGGCGGCGGTGTAGGCGAAAGCGTCCTGTCGGATGACCGTCACCTGATCATTATATTGCAGCTGGTCAATGGTCTTCTGTATGAATCTGGTGCACAACATGTTCTCGTCAACAGCCACCACGGACAAAGCGCCTCTTGAGGCGAATTCATAGGTGATGTTGCCGGTGCCGGAAAAAAGGTCCAGCACTCTGACGTTGTCCAGATAAAAGTAGTTGTTCAGGATGTTGAACAGGCTTTCCTTGCCCATGTCCATGGTCGGACGGACGGGCAGGTTGCTCGGTGCAACGATATGGCGGCCTCGGTTTTTCCCACTGATGATTCTCATCTTATTCCTTAAACAATGTTCGGATTCAGTTTGTGCGTTTTCAGAAGTGCGGACAGTTTTTTGTCCTCTTCGGCAAAAAAGTGGAGGTATAATGCGGGGTCCTGCAGGTGGAATTGAGTGACAATATTACATATGTAATACAACGTGTCGGCAGGTTCCACCAAAGGGAATCGGTTGGTCAGAAGAATTTCGCCTTTATGGACGGCCATGATGTCGGTGAAATCCGTATTTCTGCCCACAAATAGAGCGTCGTTGGCCTTTTGTTGGCACAGGAAACGATAAAAGAGGCTGGCTTCCGCCACTGTTTGCAAGCGGAAAGGCAGTCTGCTGAGGGTGTCTTTCTCGTTTTTAGTGAGGAAATAGACGGTGCGGTAGGAACCGTTTGTTTCAGAATAGGTCTCTCCGAGATGGGAGGTGTCAAACTGGAGGGTCAGGTATTCCGAGTCGCGGGCTGAATCATAAATCTCTTCAGGTATCAGCATAGGGATATGGCGCGCTGAGATCACCGTGATTTCGTCGGAAGAGTCGAAAAATCGGGGAGCTTCGTTGGTGATCAGGGTATTGTCGGAGTAAGAGAACGACACCGTCTCCATTTTTTTCCCGTTCATCTTAAAAAACGAAAATCCATCCGGCGCAATGCGAATGGATTTTTCGTAATATTGATCTGTAAAAGCTGTCATAAGCGGTATTATTCCCAACTGCCGGCAGTGCTGGCTTCTGTTAAGGAGCCCATATAGATGGCTTCGTACTGGGAGCGGTATTGGTTTTCGTCGGCGAGGTTGTTGTAGAAAATCTTGTTCCAGAGCTTGGTCAGCGGACCTGCATTGTCGGGGGTGATGGATTTGTCCATGTTGTAGAGCAGGTCGTCAAGGCTCACGTCGATGCGGTAAACCGGGATGGTGTAAGTCTTGCTGGAAAGGGAGTCGGTCTGAATCTCGTATTTTTTCTCCTTGTTGGAGAAGGGGACGTACTGGAAGTTCTTGAAATTCTCTTTGGGGATCTTATGGTCGATGTCAAGAATCTTCTCCATGGCGGGGACCTCCACGATTTCCTTGTGGATCAGGCCCAATTTGAAGGCTTCGGCTTCGCTCATGGTGTCAGGGAAATTACCGACGTTTTTCTCAATCATCACAGTGCCGTTGTTGACGAAATCAACCAGCTTGTCAATGTCGTCGGCATACACCTTGTGCACATTCTTGTAAACGGCCTGGGCGCTGCGGATGGCCAGCAGGTTCTGCACGTTGGCCTCCTTGCGGAGCTGATAGACGGTTTTGAATTTTTCGGGGCGCATAATGCTGCGGGCGGCGAAAATGGCCAGAATCACCACGACAACCGCCAATAGAATAGAGATTAATCTTCTAACTTTCATAATGTTATATAACTTTATTGTTTATTCTCCATAAAAAATTTCACCTTGCAAAAGTAGTAAAAAAATGGGTTCGTTTTTATTTTTCGAAAAATATTTTCAAAAACAAATTGTGAATTAAAACAGGATACGGTGGATTCCGGAAGGGTATTGGGTGGTGAGAAGCTCTTTAAGATGTTGATAATCAGAATTGTTCTCCACAAAATCGATGTTCTCGGTGTCCACCAGCAGAATGGGGATTTGCTGGTTTTCACGGAAATAGGTCAGATATTTTTCCTGGATGTCAGTGAGGTACTCAATGGTGATGTCTTTTTCGAAAGATCGGTTCCGTTTGGCGATCTGTTTCAGCAGCCGGTCGGGCTTGGTGTAGAGATAGAGGATGAGATCGGGTTTCGGGAGGAAGTCGGCGATGGTGTCGAACACTTTCTTGAAAAGGGAGAACTCGTCTTTGGAGAGGTTGTTTTTGGAGAAAAGCAGGCACTTGTCGATGAAATAGTCTCCGATGACGAAGTCGGTGAACAGGTCCCGGGCGGTGAGCAGGTTCTTGAGCTGCTGGTAGCGGTCCATGAGAAAAGTCATCTCCACGGGGAAGGCATAGTGTTCCGGATCTTTGTAGAATTTTTCCAGGAAGGGGTTGTCAGCGAAACGCTCCAGGACGAGCTCGGCGTTCAGCTCGGAAGCGAGCATGGTCGCCAGCGTGGTCTTCCCTGCGCCGATACTGCCTTCAATCACCACGTAATTATAAGGTATCTTCATTTTCCGTCAAGATTAGGTTCAATTCTTTCAGCGATGTAAGCACAAAGTCCCGTTCGGCAATGTGCGGGTGCGGCAGGGTCAGGCGTTCGTCATGGTAGTGCATCCGGTCATAGTCCAGGATGTCCAGGTCGATGGTGCGTGCATGATATACGGGCTTCCCGTCCTTGAGGTAGCTCTTCTGTGTCCGCCCCAGTCTTCGCTCGATGGACTGCAGGCCATCCAAAAGATCTAACGGACAGAGCGAGGTTTCCATCACGATGACTTGGTTCAGAAACGGATCTGAATCGAACCCCCATGAAGGGGTCTCGATTACGGAAGACCGTTGCAAAATAGAACCCAACTCCCTTTCAATAAGGAACCTGGCGGACTGGAGATAGAACTCGCGGTCGCCTTGGTTGCTGCCCAATCCGATTACCGCACGGTGCTGCATCTGTCCGTACAATATAGGCCTAGTTGTTGATGAAAAGCAGCGGGTTGGCCGCCAGCCCGGCAATCACACTCAAGGATTGTGAATAATTGAGGATGTTGTTGATGATCCTTCTGGACGGCTTTTCTTTTTTGACTGTTTTTTTTATTTCAGGGGTAGAAAGTTTATTCATCGGCAGAAAATTTGTTTGTAATTTTTTCAATAAATGGTTAACGGGATGTCGCCAAAAATATTGTGCAGGATATTTGAAAAAAACATATTTTTGCAGACAGAATATAATCACGCATTGTAAATAAAAAAGATATGTATAATCAGGAACATGGACTTTATGTGGCGCATTGCGATGACGGTGCGCTTTCTATTCAATCGAAAATGGCTAACCGCCATGGTTTGATCGCCGGAGCCACCGGAACGGGCAAGACCGTCAGTCTGCAAGTGCTGGCCGAAACCTTCAGTCAAATTGGCGTGCCGTGCTTCATGGCCGACATGAAAGGCGACCTCTCCGGCATCAGTCAAACAGGCAAGATGAGCGGATTTATTGAGAAACGGTTGCCGGAATTTGGACTCGAAAATCCTGAGTTTCAGGCTTGTCCGGTTCGTTTCTACGATGTGTTCGGCGAGCAGGGGCATCCGATCCGCGCCACTGTGTCGCAGATGGGTCCGCAGCTGCTTTCCCGTCTGCTGGGCCTGAACGAGACGCAGGACGGTGTGCTTAACATCGTCTTCCGCATCGCCGACGAACGCGGTCTGATGATTATCGACCTTAAGGACCTACGGGCGATGTTAGAGTATGTCTCAAAGCACGCCAAAGAATATACGATGAAGTACGGCAACGTCTCCACGGCCTCCATCGGCGCCATCCAGCGGGCGTTGCTACAGTTGGAAGCGCAAGGTGCGGACAAGTTCCTCGGCGAGCCGAGCTTCGACATCTACGACCTCATCCAGACGGAGAATGGCAAGGGCGTGATGAGTGTCCTGGCTGCTGACAAGCTGATGATGCAGCCTAAACTCTACAGCACCTTCTTGCTGTGGCTGCTCTCCGAACTCTACTCCACGCTTCCTGAAGTCGGTGACCTCGACAAACCGAAGCTCGTCTTTTTCTTTGATGAGGCGCACACGCTCTTCGAGGACACCTCCAAAGCATTGATTGACAAGATAGAACAAGTGATCCGACTGATCCGAAGCAAGGGCGTCGGCATCTACTTCATCACCCAATATCCCACGGACATTCCTGACAACATTTTGGGTCAGTTGGGTAACCGCATCCAACATGCGTTACGCGCCTACACGCCTAAGGATCAAAAGGCGGTGCGTGCCGCTGCCGACACGTTCCGCACGAATCCGGCGTTCAAGACAGACGAAGCCATTATGAACTTGGAGACCGGTGAGGCGTTGGTCAGTTTCCTCGATGAAAAAGGTGCGCCGGGCATGGTGCAACGCGCGAAAATCCTCTTCCCGTTGTCACAAATCGGTGCCATCACCGAAGGCCAACGGATGGACATCATCAAGCAGAGCCGTGTTTATGGAAAATACGACACGCCCGTCGATAACGAGAGCGCTTTCGAAATTCTGATCAAGGAAGCGGAAGAGGCTCTTGCGGTTCAAGAGGCTGAAAAACAGGCTATAGAGGAGGCCAAGGAAGATAAGAAATCTTCCAAGAAGCAGGGAGTCATGGGCAAGGTGGTGAAGGCCATCATCACCGCCGTGACCGGCACGTTGGCTACGGCCGCAGGCACCGCCATCAGCAACAAAGTCACCGGAAAGAAGTCCAAATCGAAGACCTCCACCAAGGAGAAGGTTATCAAGAACACCACCTCCGCCGCCACAAGAACGATTACGCGGGAGATTTCACGGGACATTCTCGGGAACATCCTTAAATAGTTAGCAGTTAAGCGCCGGATCGGAATAACTATTAACTATTAACAGCTTCAATAACCAATAACCTATAACCAATAACCATTCAAAAAATGCAAAAAGTACTAGTCATATATACCGGCGGTACCATCGGCATGATGATGGACCCGGAAGACAAGGCCCTGAAGCCTTTTGAATTCAAGAATATCCGGCAGCAACTGCCTATGTTGGACCTTCTGGAGTGTGACATCACCTTCAAGAGCTTGCTGCCCCTCATCGACTCTTCGGACACCAACCCGGAGTTTTGGCTCCGGCTGGTGGACATGATAGAGACCGAATATCAGAACTATGACGGTTTTGTGGTGCTGCACGGCACCGACACGATGGCCTACACCTCCTCGGCGCTTAGTTTCCTGTTAGAGAATCTTGACAAGCCCGTCATTATTACTGGTTCACAGCTGCCTTTGGGTGTGCTGCGCACAGACGGCCGTCGCAACATCCTCAACGCCATTGGCTTTGCCGCTGACCAAAAAGACGGGAGGCCTATGCTGAACGAGGTGTGTCTCTTTTTCCAGACTGCCCTTTTCCGCGGAAACCGTATCTACAAGGACGATGCCGCCAGTTTCAATGCTTTTCATTCGCCCAATTATCCCCATCTGGCAAATGTGGGCACGGAGATATCCTACAACGAACATTGTCTTCTCCCCAGAAGCGTACCCGGCACCTTCATCGCCCACCACAAGATGGATAACAACGTGGGGCTCATCAAACTCTTCCCGGGCATTAACCTCGCTACTATGGAGGCCATGCTGAACACGGAAGGTTTGCACGCCGTTGTGCTGGAGACCTTCGGTGTGGGCAATGCCCCGACTTCTCCCGACTTCCTCAAGATTCTCAAAGACGCCATCGACCGAGATATCATCCTCGTCAACATCTCCCAATGCAAGGGCGGTGGCGGCGTGGAGATGCAACGTTACGCCACGGGCAAGCACCTTGCCGACATTGGTGTCACTTCTGGAAGTGACATGACCACCGAAGCGGCCCTCACCAAGCTGATGTACCTCTTCGGCGAGGGTTATCCTTTGAATACCATACGGAAATTATTGAAAATGTCCCTGCGCGGGGAATTAACCGAGAATTACTAATGGAAATTGAGATTTGCTGCGGTTCAATCCAGTCGGCCGCGAATGCAAAGGCTGGCGGTGCGGTGCGTATAGAGCTGTGTCAGGGTCTTGTGGAGGGCGGTACCACCCCCTCACCGGCCACCATTAACTATGCCGTGAAAGAACTGGGACTCAAAGTGTTCGTCCTGGTGCGTCCTCGTGGCGGTGATTTCTGCTACAACGAATTGGAAATCAAAACGATGGAGCAGGATGTGGAATTCTGCAAACAAGCCGGTGTGGCTGGCATTGTGGTCGGATTTCTGCATACTGACGGAAGCATTGACACGGAGCTGACCCGTCGGTTCGTGAAGTTGGCTGCCCCGCTGCCTGTCACCTTCCATCGCGCCTTCGACCGTTGCACAGATCCGTTGCGCGCGTTGGAAGAAGTCATTGACTGTGGTTGTGCCCGCATCTTGACCTCAGGCTGTAAACCTACAGCCATGGAAGGCGCAGATGTCTTGCAACAGCTTGTGCAACAGGCGAATGGACGCATCAAGATTCTTGCAGGAAGCGGTGTCACATCCGAAAATGCGGCGGAGTTGCGCCAGAAGACCGGTGCGCCGGAGATTCACGGTTCCTGTAAAATCACCCGCCCTGATGGTTCCTGGGAAACGGATGCGGAACAGGTGAAAAAGCTGTTGGAAGTGTTGGCAAATGTAGAATGAAGAATAATGTAGAATGTGTGGGGGATTCTTTTGAGAATCAAAATCAGTTGATTGATTGTGCCACATTCTTCGCGATGGCCAGCCGACCCGTCTGACGATAATGCTCTGTCGGGAAAACACGGTCAAAGAAGTCGGCGTCACGAACGACTCTGAGATTGTTCACCACGATGACTCCTTGCGACTCGTAACGTTTTGTGACATATTTCACATTTTGTTCCAGAAGATAGAGCAGTTCAGGTCCGCAAAGACTGTCAATCTGATCCACATTCTCTGCCAGAATATTGAATACGGGCTGCCATCCGCGTTTCTTGCATAATTTCACGATTTTGTCAAAATCCTTGATTCTTGGATTTTTGTCGTCTAAAGTACACGCGAAGTGTTTGACGTGGTGACAAGCCAGCGCTATGGAGTCGTCGGAAGGGCGTGTTCCGTTATAAAGAGTTTTGGAGCCGCCGAGGGCACGGTCCCATTCGTTGGCATTATGGTAAGGAAACGGGTGGGGGAGTGTGAATTCCTGTTTCTTGAAATGTTTCCGAATGATAGCGGAACGCTCTTTTTCTGTCCAGTTGGGATATGCCTTGAAAGCCAGCAACATCCGTTTATACAGCGCAGGGGCCTTTTTCATCATGATCCGCTCCTTGCGAAGTGCGGGTTCCAGATCCGAATAAATCCATTCAGAGGTGAAAGACCGCATGTTTACGGTCACGATGGCCGTTTTCACATCGTTGCCTTTGGGTATGTTGCGCAGTACGTCGTAGTAGACGCCTGCGTGACAAGCCCCTTTTGACAGTTTCCCGACATGATGTCCTGGCATCAGATCCTCAATCATTTGGTTGATAAACCGTTTGTCGGTGTCATCCTCACTGTACGAGTGGTTGGAGGATTCTCCAAGGTATACGATGTCCATCCCTTTCTTTGCTCGTTGGGAAATCTCCATCAGCGTGGTGTTCTCATCCATATCTTTCTTATACAGTGTGAAAAAATAGATGATATCCAGCACTGCGAGGACCGCTATTAGCACCAGTAGCTTGGCCAAGAGTTTTTTGATTATATGTTTCGTTGTTTCAGCCATTTAGAATTGGAAATAAATGAATGGGATTTGTTCCACGGAGGACAGGGCGATGATGGCGAACAGCAAGAAAGTGTAAATGCCCCAGCGAACAATGGTTTTCTGGTTCCCGCACCATACGTCGAAACGGCTCTTGCGGATGAGGATGTCGGCTATGATGAAGAGTGCCAGTGCAATCCAAGCGATCGGTGCGACTTGCAATTGATTGTCCATGGCACCATTGTGGAACAGTGCGGTAAAGAGGTCGTGCAGGTTCCCGAAGGATGTTGCCCGGAATACACTCCACAAAAGTGTAACGATTACAAAAGTTTTGGCAACATTGCAGATGTTGATGATCATCCGGCCGGTTTTGCCCTCAATTTTGTCGAAAAGATGGATGTTGCGGAGACCGCGTTCCAGAATCAGCAATACGCCGTATGCGAATCCCCATATCATAAAAGTCCAGTTCGCGCCGTGCCAGATACCGCATACTGTGAAGACTATCAGCGTGTTGAGAGCCCATCGCGGGATGGTGACGCGGTTGCCGCCGAGCGGGATGTAGAGGTAGTCGCGGAACCAAGTGGAAAGCGAAATGTGCCACCTGCGCCAGAATTCCTGTATGCTTCCGGACAGATACGGCGTTTTGAAGTTGTCCATCAGCGTGAATCCCATCGTCAAGGCGCAGCCAAGCGCGATGGTCGAATAGCCGAAGAAGTCGCCATAAATCTGGAACGAGTAGAACAGCATTCCCAGTAAGATGTCGCCGCTGCTGTAATCGAATGGACTTTCGTAGATTTTGTCCACGTACGCTCCGAGATTATCGGCCACCACCATCTTGAGGAACAGTCCGAACAGGATGAGTCTCAGTCCGTTGGCGATGTTGTCGTATTGCAGTTCCTTATGTTCGTGCAGCTGCCGGAGCAGGTTTTGCGGCCGCTCAATGGGGCCGGTGACCAGTTGCGGGTAGAACATCACGTAGAGGGCATAATAACCGAAGTGCCGTTCCGCCTTCTGGTTGCCGCGATAGACTTCGATGACGTAGCTCAAACTCTGAAAAGTGTGGAAGGAGAGTCCAATGGGCAGGGCGATGTCCAGGACTTTCTGCGGGTGCGACCATCCGAAATGCTGCGCCAAAGCCACTAAATTCGCACTGCAGAAATTCAAGTATTTGAAGATGAACAACACCATGCAGGTGGAGACAATGCTGACCACCAAACAAGTCTTTTTGCGGGGAATATCCTCTTTCCATTTCTCAATCAGAATGCCTGCGGAAAAATCGATAAGTATGGTGATCAGTAAGATGAGGATGTATTTCGGAATGAACCACATGTAAAAGAAGCAACTGGCGGCCAACAACAGCAACCAGCGCCATTTCTGCGGCATCAGATAGAAGAGCAGCGTGACGATTGGGAAGAAAATCAGAAATTCAATCGAGTTGAAGAGCATTTCGTCGGGTTTGAATTCGGGCGGCAAAGATACAATTTTAATGGTTAATGGTTATAGGTTATTAGTTATTGGAGACAAGTTTCAAGTTCAGGTTAGAGAGAACGGCAAAAAGTGTATCTTTGCAATTATTTTTGTAATAAATACATTATAGTATGAATCGTAAAATATTCTTTTTGCTAATTCTTAATTGTCTGGTTTTAACTTTTTTACCGATAAATAGTTTTGCGCAGAATGACTATTGGTCGGCAGTTCGGCAGGACTATTTGAACCGCTCGGACATCTCGCAGGAGGTGCGCGATCAGGTCGGAATGTATAATTTGAAGTCTGCGGAACAAAGTCGCAGCATTTACCGCTACCTCATGTTCTTGTACGCCTACATGCCGCAGAGCGACCTCGCCGACTACGATTTCAGCTTCTTCGAGCAGCAGGTGACCACGGCCATGGAGGCGCGGAACACCTTTTCGTGGGGCAAGACGATTCCTGACGACATTTTCCGTCATTTCGTGGTGGTCTATCGCGTGAACAATGAAAATCTGGACACTGCGCGCTCATATATATTTCATGAGTTGAGGAACCGTATCAAGAACATGAGCATGTACGATGCGGCGTTGGAGGTGAACCATTGGTGCCACGAATATGTTGATTATCAGCCAGCTGATGCGAGAACATCGGCGCCGTTGGCCACACTGAAGACTTCGCACGGGCGTTGCGGAGAGGAGAGCACCCTCACGGTGACGGCTCTCCGTGCCGTGGGCATCCCCGCCCGTCAGTGCTATACCCCACGCTGGGCGCACTGCGACGACAACCACGCTTGGGTGGAGGTCTGGGTCGATGGCAAATGGTATTTCCTCGGCGCCTGCGAGCCCGCACCCGCCCTCAACATGGGCTGGTTCGCCAATGTTTCCACGCGCACGATGATGGTGCACACCAACGTCTTCGGCCGCTACGAAGGTCCCGAGGAGGTCAACAAGCGCACACCTTACTATTCCTGCATCAACCTGCTCTCCAATTACGCCGACACTGCCACGGCTTATGTTACCGTCTATGACAAACGCCATTTGCCCGCCAAAAACGCCTCCGTCTGCTTCAAACTCTACAATTATGCGGAATATTACACCCTTGCCGAGGTGAAAACTGATGAGAATGGTCGTGCAAAACTCAACACCGGTCTCGGTGACCTGCTGGTTTGGGCGAAACAGGGTGATGACTATGCTTACGCTCAGCTTGATTTGCGAAAACAGGACCATTTAGTGCTGATTCTGAGTGATAAAGGCCCGAACCCGTGGATGTCGCCTGCTGGCAATTTAGTTCAGCGATTCGATATGGTCCCGCCGGTGGGCAAACCGTTGAATAACAATGTGAGCGCCACGGCACAATTGGCATGCGAGAAAAGGGTGGCCAAGGAGGACAAGATGCGCGAAGCATACCGCAAGACTTTCCCCACTCCGGCGCAAACGGCGAAATATAGGAACGAATACTTCACCGCTGACGAGTTTTACGATGTGATCCATCGCAGCGAGGGCAATCACGCCGAAATCATCAAATTTCTGCAAAACCACAACAAAAAGGTGGACGGGCTCTATCTGAAGGAGTTTGTCAATGCGCTGGCAGACAAAGATTTGCGCGACACGAAGGCGGAGACTTTAGAGAGCCAGCTCGTAAGTTACAATGCCGGCAAGTATCCGGTAGATGTTTTTATCAAAGGTGTCTTGCCCGCCCGCATCTCCAACGAGCTGATCCGAGACTGGCGTCACGACCTGCGCGAGGTGCTTGTTAACAGCCTCCCTGGTAATTCCAATCCATCTGTTAATCAGCTGGTTGACTGGACAAAACGTTACGTTACGGTAGATCCGCTCTGCAACTATTATAATTGCCCGATCAGCCCGATGGGGGTCTTCAAGACCCGCCGCGCCGATGCGCACTCCCGCGACATCTTCTTCGTGGCTGCCTGCCGCAGCTTAAACATCCCCTGTTATTTGGACAACGCTTCCAACATAATTTACGTATGGAAAAACAATGATTGGCAGGAGGTTACATTCGGGGAAGAGACGACCACCCCGAATGAGAAGTTGGCCACGCTGACTTTGCACAACCCGAAAGGTTACACCTACTACATCCATTACACGTTGCAGCGTTTCGAGAACGGCGAGTACGTCTCTTACGATTTCGAAGGCGATCCGCGTGTAGAAGTTCGCGACATTGTCCTCAACCTTCCTCCAGGCAAATATTGTCTCTCTTCTGGAAACCGTTACAGCGACGGAGAGGTGCTTTCCGAACTGCGTTTCTTCACCCTGAAGGAAAAAGATGAATATACCATCACGATTCCCGAATTGGTGCCGCGCAACAATACTTACGGCCATTTGGATATGAATATTAACAAACTGAATGGCAAATTATTATCGGATTTACTTAAAGAATCAGGTAAAGACAAGATGATTCTCTGTTTGGTGGCTCCAGGCACCGAACCGACCAACCACATGGCTAAGGAGATCGCTGCGAAGAAGGCCGATTATGAAGCTTGGGGAGGCAAGGTTCTGTTAGTGGCTAACAACGGCAATTGGAAAAAGGAGAAAAACCAGCCTGCCAATGTGGAGGTGGTATCTAAAAAGGTGAACGAGTTGAGTGATGGGGTTTTGGAAGCATTGAAGAATGCCGTGCATGATGGCTCTCTGTCGCACACCACTGGCGAGCGCCCTGTATGCCTTGTTATTGACAAAAACGGCAACATCCTTTTCGTCTCTGAGGGTTACCATATCGGGCTCGGCGATTTGTTGTTGGAGGCAGTGAAGAATTAAGGTTGTTGAAATAGAATTGTTGTTTTTTGTATTTTTGCCGCTTAGTTTATTTTAAGTTTGATGCTTGTAAATGTGTCTAACAGTTGTAAAAGAATGATATTATTGTTTTAAGAATGAAACTGACGTTAATAAATCGGAATCACCTGGTGTTAGGACTTTTGGCCGTTTTGTTTGCGAATGCGGGTGCGTTGTCAGCCCAGTCGCCAGAAACGGGCAACCGTCAATTCTTTGTGAACCATATCCCCATAAAGATGGTTTTTGTGAAAGGCGGAGAGATGTCGTTGGGGTGCACTGTCGAACAAAGCGACAATTGTAAGGAAAATGAAAGGCCTGCCCATAAAGTGTCGCTATCGGATTTCTATATCGGGGAGACTGAGGTCACCCAGGCGCAGTGGATGGCTGTGATGGGGCGCGACAACAACCCGAGTTACAGCAAAGGTAATACATTGCCTGTGGAGCGTGTGAGCTGGGCGGAGTGCCAACGTTTCGTGAACCGTCTGAACCGTTATTTGGCTGCTGAACTGCCGCAAGGCTACCGTTTCGCCTTGCCCAGCGAAGCCCAATGGGAATATGCGGCCCGCGGAGGTATGAAAAGTGCAGGTTATGTCTATTCAGGCGGGAACGATCTCAAATTATACGCGTGGTATTATGACAACAGTAATGAGAGAGTTCATGATGTGCGGGTGAAGTATGCCAACGAGTTGGGCATCTTCGACATGAGTGGGAACGTTTGGGAATGGTGTCAGGATTGGTTCAACGAGAATTATTATTCTGAGAACCAAGACTGGAATGATCCCCTGAATGATCAAGAAGCCACTTATTATGTGCAGCGCGGCGGCAGTTGGAACTACGGGGCGCCTTATAACCGATGCTCCTCTCGCGAGCGGGGCAGTTTGCACTCTCGCTATGAGGACTGCGGTTTCCGAGTCGCTCTGGTTAGGGTGGATTGATTAAGTGGCTGATATCAAGTAAAAAGAAAGCGGGAGGTGAACATTGTTCGCCTCCCGCTTTCCTTTTCGGAATATATGCTTTAGAAAGCGTATTTCAAATGCACAAGTATCTGCCAAGTTGAGGACAGGTCGTTATAGATTGACCATGTAGAGGGTGTGTAAGTGTAGTACCCGTTGTCATATTTCAGCACAATGTCGTTGTCAAGCACCTTGTAGGCGCCCCACTTGTTGCAGAAAAGGTTGGCGATGTTGTGGAAATCCACGCCGACGTCAAGGGTGTGTTTATGTCCCTTGGGGTAGAAATAGAATTCCTGAGCGATCTTGAAGTCAATGCGGTTCACCCAAGGGGCGATGCCACCATTCCGTTTCGAGTAGGAGCCTCTATGCTTGCTCAGATATTTGTCGCTGCTGATGAATTCCTTGAATGCCGCGCGGTTCTCCTCCGATACAAAAGGCATGGCTGCCAGCTCCTCGGAAGTGGGGATGTATATCAGTTGCGGGCTGGTCAGGCCGCTGACGTTCTCAATGAGGTATGAGCGACGGGACATATAGAAGCCGTCATAGATGCCCATGTTCAGTCCTTCGTAGAGGAGCCCGAGTTTGGTGGCCGTACGTTTCCCTTCTTTGATAGTGTAGCTGACAGAAGCTAACACACGGTGCGGGGCCACATAGCTGGAGTATCCGATTTCCGGACTGTTGCAGTCGTTTACATTAGGCGTGTTGGCAAAAGAGGAAACCTGATCTGCGAAACCGTCGGACAGGGTGGTGGAGTGGCTGAACGTGTAGGCGGCCATAAGATTCAGGCCGAAACGGAACTCTTTGGTCAACAATGCGGTAAGGGAGAAATATTGGCCATGGAGTTTTCTTTCGTTGTAGAGGAAATATCCGCTCATGTAAGAGCCTTCCCTGTTGGTGATGCCTTCGCTCACGTAGTGCGTGCGTGCGTCAGGTTCGCCGGGCAATTGTATGGTGCCGTTTTCGGTATATCCCAGCAGCTTTGTATATATTTCGTTGAAATTGAACGAGTAAACACCTTCAATAGAGGCCTTGATGTTTCCGGGAATCACAAAGTCCAAGGCAAGGGACGATTTCCAAGTGGTAGGCATCCGGAGTTTTTTGGAGAGTATGGTGGCGTTGGTTGGGGCAGGCAGTCCGGTGTGAGCGTAGTTGTGTCCTTCGTGGATGATTTGAATGATATCATCTAAATCGGAGTTGAAGTCAACCACGTCTTTACCTGTTTCCAGATTAGCTATGTATTGGTATTGCAGACAGTTGGAGTTCGTGGCAGCACTCACTAGCCAAACATTCGGGATACGGCCCGTAAAGAGGCCTGTGCCGCCTCTGAGGATGAGTTTGCGCTTGTGCGTGATGTCCCAGTTGAACCCGACACGCGGGGAGATGTGGTAGTCGATGTTTGGGATGTCGGCGGTGCTGAGGCCGGCAAAAGAACTATTGGAATGCAAGACCGCGAGCTGGTCGAATTCGGCATTGCGATTGTCAAAGGGGAATCGGATGAATGGCATCTCAAGACGTAGACCTGCCGTGAGTTTGAAGAACTTGTTGAATTCCATGTCATCCTGCGCATAGACAGAAACTTGGGAATGGTCGAAAGAGGCGAAGACTTGCTCGGTGGGGGTAGTGGTGTTGGCGTGGGTTACCATGAAAAGCGACGGGCCGGCCCCGGGCACATCGTTGACATCATCGAGGAACGATTGCCACGAGTCGTAAACATACCAGCCAGAGCCACCTTGCATGAAGCCGTTCACAATGCGGTTCCATTCCACTTGCGCGCCTACCAGAACGTTGTGGATCCCCTTTTGGTAATTGAATTCGTCGGTGAGGGTGACGGTGTTGACGCGGCGCAAGTTGCCGTAGGTGAACGGGTCTGGGCCGAAAGAGGTGAAAAAGGCCAGTTGTCTGCTGCCGTCTGCGGCAGTGTAGGGCTCCAAAATGTCCACAGTCGGGAAAAGGTCACCCACGAATTTGCGCGGTTCGTTTTGGAACGACCAGGTGACGCGGGCCAAGTTGTTGGCGCGGCCGTTCAACACGTGACTGTTGATTTCCGCCGTCAGGCTGGTGAAATTCAACCCCTGATAATAGCGGGACGATTCAAAAGGCATTGCGTAGTTGCTGTTGCGGCCAGCATTATACCGATTCACGATGTATAAATCTCCATCAGAAACAAGGGAGAGGTTAGAACCTCCTAACGGGCTGAAAGAAGAGGATGGAGCATGGGATTCTGTGAAGTGGGTGTGGGAGAACCGTATCAGGAAGAGATTGTTGTCATCAATGCGCCAGTCAAGACGAGCGAAAGCCTTGAAGTCGGGTGTGCTCACCGTGTAGTCCTGATAGCGTCCCGGGTTATATCCGAATCGGGAATCAAGGAAATCCAGAATCCCGTCCATCTGTGCCGAGGTGGGGCGGTTGAAGCCTGTGCTGCCCCCATAGGTCTGGCTTTCATCGGAACGTGCATGGACATTGGAACCTGCCACATGGTCAACGGTATATTCTCCATTGAGGAAGAAGAACAGCTTGTCCTTCACGATAGGACCACCCAAGGTGAATCCCATGAAGTTGTTGAGCGTGGGGGATGTGTTGAGCAAATAGTCAGCCACACGCTTGCCATGCATATCGCTGCTGGTGAAATAGTCATACACGGATCCATGCCACTCGTTGGTGCCGTGTTTGGTGACCATATTGATGGCACCTCCCTGGAAACCGCTGTGGCGCACATTGAAAGGCGTGATGTTCACCCCGATCTGGTCGATGCTTTCAAGGGATATCGGGGTGCCGCCGGCAGGAAGACTCGAACCGATGCCGAAAGCGTTGTTGAACGAGGCGCCATCCACCGTGATAAACGAACCGCGGTGGTTACTGCCGCCAATGGCCGCTCCCGTCTCGTTTGTCACGCTTTGCGGGATCATCTTCAGCACATCATACATGTTACGGCTCACGGAAGGGATCATCTCAATCTCACCGCTGTTGATGAGAATACTCGTGCCGGAACGGTTGATGTTCATCGAGGAACGCTCACCATCATTGTAAATGGTCACTTCATTGATACGCTGGGGAGAAGGATTTAATATCGCATCCACCACTACCGTCTCACCGATAGGCGCCTCAACTCCTTGGACAACAAGGGATTTGTAGTTGAGACGCTCCACCCTGACGGTGTATGGGCCTCCGACCAAGATGTTGTTGATGACATAGTTGCCCTGTTTGTTCGTGAACACGTAGTAGTGCGTGCCGGTAGGTTCATGAACGATGGTCACCACAGCCTCCTGGATAGGGGTTTTGCCGTCGCTGACATTTCCTGAGATGGCGGATGTTGTATGCTGAGCCGTCAATGACAGGGGAGAAAGAAGCCAGCATAACGCCATCAGCAAAATTGTCAAGATTCTTTTCAGGGGGCTGTTTTTTCTGAAAAAGTGTAAATATCCATCCATAATTATCGTAAGTATGAAATTATCAAAGCTTAATGTAACAATTTGAAGTACAATAACATGCGGAATTTTTTATTTCACATGTCAGCACTGCCTTAAAAAGTGACAAAATTAAAAAATTATCTTTATGATTCATCGCAAAAATAATACGATTAGCCATTCTTTTTGCCGAAGTCATTATCCTATCATGTCATTTTTTTAATTATTTTTGCGGGCTTTAAATCAAAGGATTACTGTGTTGAAAAATAAATACATTGTTTATGGAGAATGAAAAAAAACAGGTTGAACCGACACGACATTTTTTCACTTATTATAACCGCACGATTCCGGAAAATTGGAACTCGCCGGCGTTGACTGATTACAACGGCACCACGAGTTACACTTATGGCGAGATGGCCGCGCAGATGTTCAAGCTTCAGATCCTGCTGGAGCAGGCTGGGGTAGGGCGTGGCGACAAGGTGGTCATTTGCAGTCGGAACTGTGCCAACTGGGCGGTGGCGTTGCTGGCCATTGCCACCAATCAAGGAGTCATTGTTTCCATTATGGACGCTTTTGCACCGGCTGACATCGAGGGATTGGTTAACCACTCGGATGCCAAGGCGATGTTTGTCAGCCAAAATGTTTGGAAAAATATTGACATCCAGCATCTTGAGAATGTCAACCTCGTTGTTGACACGAATGATTTCCAGCTGCTTTATGCTCGTACGGAACAACAGGAGACCGCATACGCGCAGTTCCGCGACCTTTTCCGCGACCGTTATCCACGCGGGTTGAGCCGAGAGGACATCAAACTGCCTACCGACAACCTTGACGAACTGATGATCATCAACTACACGTCAGGGACCACGGGTGCGCCGCGCGGTGCGATGCTGACTTACCGGAACATATCCGCCAATGTGCAGTACAGCCAGGAGGAGATTCCCAACCATGCCGGTTGGACGGAGGTCTGCATGTTGCCGTTGGCCCACATGTTCGGCATGACTATCGAGTTCCTCTATCAAGTGGCGGGCGGCTGCCATGTTTATTTCCTCGGAAAGACTCCCTCGCCCGCGACGTTGCTGAAATGCTACTCCGAGACGAAACCTTACATGATTCTGACGGTGCCGTTGGTGATTGAGAAAATCTTCCATTCGAAGATATTTCCTGCCTTGAGAAAGCCAGGTGTCAGGACATTGTGGAACACGCCGTTGCTATGTAAAATCGTAGAGAAGAAAATCTACAGCCAGCTGATGAATGCGTTTGGCGGCAACCTGATTTGGCTGATCACAGGCGGTGCCGCGCTGAACGCCAATGTGGAGAAAGTGCTGCGTCGTATCAAGTTCCCGCTGGTGGTGGGCTACGGCATGACCGAAGCCGGTCCGTTGGTGAGCTACGAACATTGGTACAAGCAGCCGATCGGATCTTGCGGCAAGGTGGTGACCCGAAACGAGGTGATTGTCAACTCGCCCGATCCGCAGCATGAAGTCGGCGAGATTCTCTTCCGTGGCGAGCATGTGATGCAAGGCTATTACAAGAATGAGGAAGCCACGAAATCCGCCATAGACAACGATGGTTGGCTGCACACAGGTGACCTCGGGCTTATGGATAGGCAGGGCAACCTTTACATTAAAGGCCGTTCCAAGGCGATGATTCTGACCTCTAGCGGACAAAACATCTATCCGGAAGAATTGGAGTCGAAAATCAGCACGTTGCCCGGTGTGGGTGAGAATGTGGTGGTAGGCCGTAAGGGAAAGCTTGTGGCGCTTGTCTATCCTGATCCTGCTTTCGACTGGTCGAAAATCACCGTCGAAGAGCAGATGCAGAAAAATTTGGAAACCCTCAACACGATGGTGGCCAAATACGAGCGTGTTTCCGCCATTGAAACGGTGGAGCAGGAATTCGCGAAGACCCCCAAACGGTCGATACGCAGGTTTTTGTACAAATAAAGAGGACGACATCATACTGCTATGACCTTACAAGAAGCCATCGTTGCCCGCCACAGCGTGCGGCAATACATTGAAAAGCCCATTGAGGCGGAGAAAATCCAACAATTGCAAACCCTCATCGACGAGTGCAACCGCGAGGGCGGGCTGCATATACAGTTAGTGACAGAGGAACCCAACGCCTTTGCCGGCGGGATGGCCAAGTACGGCAAGTTCCGCGGCGTGCGCAACTACATCGCTATGATCTGCAAGAAGGGCGACGATGTGAAACTCGGCTACTACGGCGAGCAGGTGATCCTGTTAGCGCAAACGCTCGGACTGAACACCTGCTGGGTGGGACTCTCCTTCCGCAAGCAGCCCGACCAGTACAAGGTGGACGACGGCGAGACGCTCGTCTGCGTGGTGTCGCTCGGCTATGGTGCCAACCAAGGGGTGCAGCACCCGCAGAAACGGACTCTCGCCGACGTGACTGACGACCAGCGCACCGCCGACCACGGGAAGCCCTTCCCCGAGTGGTTCGTGCATGGCGCGGAGGCCGCATTGTTGGCACCCACGGCCGTGAACCAACAGAAGTTCGTGTTTGCCTTGCACGATGGCAACCGTGTGGAGGCCAAGGCGAAGTTCTCCCTCATCGGCTATGCCAAACTCGACCTCGGCATCGCCAAATGCCACTTCGAGATCGGCGCGGGGGAAGGGAGTTTTGAGTGGTTATAGCATTTGGTCGCATCTCTTCGAGATGCGACCTGCAGTGCGTGCGTGACACCTCTCCGAGGCATCACCACACGATTGACAAACAATTTGTATATTGAAAAAAATGAGGTGAGGTTAAGGCTGTTCATCGGAAAAAAGTGTATCTTTGCATTTTGGGATAAGGAAAAACTAATACTTGTTATGAGCAAATATGAGATTCCATTTTTAACAGCTGCCGTGCAGGCTTTCGGACAACGTTTCGCGATGCCCCGACAAGCAGCGTTCAACTACCTGCACAAGCACAAAGGACTATCCTTCCTGATTGAGTTTTACGATGTGGAACATCTTCAGTCGATGGATGAAACTATAGACGATCTGCTCATTATTTGCCAACAAAACGGAGGTTTGCTTGCATGAAACTATACCACGGTACAAATACTGACATTGAGGTGATAGACCTCTCCCGAGGCTTGCGACACAAAGACTTCGGCAAAGGATTCTATGCAACACCAGACAGAACAACTGCTGTACGTATGGCCCAAAAACGAACTCGACTTTTTGGAGGGGAAGCTACGTTGATAACCTACGAATTTGACGAAACGACATTGCCATCAGATTTGAAGATAAAACGATTTCCTGAAAAAGCTACTGTAGAGTGGCTTTTGTTTGTGGATGCAAATCGTGATAGAAAGAACACATCGTCCATTCACGATTACGACATCGTTATTGGCCCGATTGCTAATGATGGTGTTGTGCTGCAACTGACCAATTATCGTGAAGGTATTTATTCTCCCGAACAGGCCGCATTGTTGTTACAAGACAAATATCTTGGCCAGCAATATTACTTTGGAACAGACAGAGCTCTGTGTTTCCTCCATAAAATAAATGTTGAAACCGTATGATTCAGCCAAATCATCACCAAATAGCGACATATCTTACCGACTACGCCTTGAGCGAGTTGGTGAAATATGTGATGGAGGACACTGGGAGCAGTATTGAGCAGGCAATGGAGAAGGTCTATAATTCCCCATTGATGGATATCTTGCAGGATGAGGAAGGCGAGTTGTATGTGCAAAGCCCAGCGTATCTGTATGAGCTGATGAATATTCAGATGACATCAAAATATAAGGATATTTGGTTTGGTTGTCTTCATGTTAAAACTCGTTCAAGAAATAATGAATTATTGGGTGATGTGGAAGGCGCATACGCCCAAACAATTGCAAAAGCCCATAACAAAGATGAATTTGTTTCTTTACTTAAAGAATACACTTTAAATTATGATCTCGAGTATGTCGAATTAGAAGACATATCCACTTTGCAATACCGTTTGTGGAACCAACTGCCAGTTTCCGAAGCGTTACTTGAAGAAGCGAAATCTTTACAAGATTACGGACATATTCGTTTCAGCACATTCCACACTTATTAATATTCCATTAACCGAACAAAGGAAAGATAGTCATGAAGAAAACTATACCCTTTGGGTGCCAAACTTCGAGATAGAATCGCACATTTACTCTTTGGGGATTTAGCAAAATCGACAAACAATATAAAGGCCTCTTAAAAATGTGTAAACATTAACCCTGAATTCATTATGAAAGATATGAGCAATCAACCCGATCGCAGTACACAGATTATCCGCACCAGTTGGATCGGCATCGCCGCCAACGTGCTTTTGGCGGCTTTCAAGGCCGGTGTCGGCATCGTGGCCAGCAGTGTGGCCATCGTGATGGACGCCGTCAACAACCTCAGCGACGCGCTGTCGAGCGTCATCACCATCGTGGGCACGAAGCTCTCGCAGCGTCCCGCCGACCGCAAGCATCCCTTCGGCTTCGGACGCATCGAGTACTTCAGCGCCATCATCATCGCCGTCATCGTGCTGTCGGCGGGCATCACCTCGCTCATCGAGTCGGTGAAGAAGATCTTCCACCCCACGGAGCCGAGCTACACGACGGTGACGCTTGTGGTCATCGTGGTGGCCATCGCGGTGAAGATCCTGTTGGGGCTGTTCGTGAAACGCAAGGGCACGCAGCTGAAGAGCGACGCGCTGATTGCCTCCGGCTCCGATGCGCTGTTCGATGCCATCATCACCTTGGCCACGCTCGTGTCGGCAGGCATTATGCTGCTGTGGAACGTCTCCATCGACGGCTACCTCGGCGCGCTGATCTCGTTAGTCATCATCAAGGCCGGTATCGAGATGCTCGCCTCGCCCGTCAACGAGCTGTTGGGCACCAGCATCCCGGCGGAGCTCACCTCCCAGATCAAGCAGGAGGTCGGCGAGTTCGAGGGCGTACACGGGGTGTATGACCTCATCCTCCACAACTACGGTCCCGACGTGAAGATCGGCTCACTGCACGTCAGCGTCTATGACACAATGTCGGCGCACGAGATTCACGGACTCACGCGCAAGATTTCCACGCAGATGTTTATGCGGCACGGCATCATCATGACCGTCGGGGTTTATGCCATCGCCACCGGCGAGAACCGGATGGCCGAGTTGCAGACGCAGGTGATACAGACGCTGTCCGCCCACCAAGAGATTGTCCAGGTACACGGTTTCTACTATTCGGAGCGCGACAAGATGCTCTCCGTCGATGTGGTCCCAGATATCTCCGTCCACGATGACGCCGCCCTCATCGCGCAGCTCACCGCCGAGATACAGTCCTTAGTGCCGGGGATGGATGTAGTGGTCGTGGTGGACCACAACTACAGCGAGTGAGGGGGCGGGGGATCATCATCAATTCGGAAACGGGGGCGTTGGAGGAGATTGGGAAATAACACGATGTGAAACTCAGGTGCGGAAACTGTATGTTTTAATATGGTTTCCGCACCTGAGTTTACTCGTTTTCCGGCATAAATGTAAAACTCGGGTGCGAAAACCCATAAAAAAAACAATGTTTCCGCACTTGAGTTTGATATGATATTTTTTCTATTTTTGCACCCGAAAAACAGTCGTTATGGACAAGAACCTCTTTATCGGGCGTGAGTATGAAATCCGCCAGTTGAAAAAATACCGCAACTCCAAGGAATCGGAGTTCGTCATCGTCTATGGCAGCCGCCGCGTCGGGAAGACCTTCCTCGTCAAGGAGTTCTTCGACGACACGTACGACTTCAAGGTTACGGGACTTTACAAGAAACCCAAAAAGACGCAACTCAAGAACTTCTACCTCGCCCTGCAGGAATACGGCGCAGACGTGAAGAAGGCGCCGACGGACTGGTTGGAGGCTTTTGCCGAACTGAAGAAACTCCTGAAAAACATTAACGAAGACAGGAAGAAAATCGTCTTTATCGACGAGCTTCCGTGGCTGGACACCCGGCAGAGCGAGTTCTTGGCGGCCTTCGAATCTTTCTGGAACGGTTGGGGCGCCCAACAGAACGACATCATGCTGGTGGTGTGCGGCTCCGCTACCACGTGGATCACCAAAAAAATCCTGTCCGACAAGGGTGGCTTGTTCAACCGTGCCGCACGACGGCTCTACCTGAAGCCGTTCACCCTCGAGGAAACAGAAAGGTATTTGGTCTCGCGGGGCATCCATTGGAACCGTTACGACATCGTGGAGTGCTACATGACGATGGGCGGCATCCCTTATTATCTGAAGCTCCTCGACAACGAGCTCTCATACCTCGCCAACATCGATGCTGTGTTCTTCAAGCCCAAAGGCCCGCTGTGGGATGAGTTCGACCACCTTTACGCGACCTTGTTCGGTACCTCGAAAGGATACCTGAAAATCATTGAGGCGTTGGCCACGAAGAAATCGGGCCTCACCCGGAAAGAGATCGTCAACGAAACACATTTAGAAGACAACGGACTTCTCACGGAAATGCTGAAAAACCTGTCGGACAGTCAGTTCGCAAGGGCATACAACACCTTTGGCTATAATGAGAAGAACGTGGTGTACCAGCTCTCCGACTATTTCACGCTGTTTTACCTTCGCTTCTTGAAAGGGAAGCAAAATCCCGACGAACACTTTTGGAGCCACTCTCTCGACAACCCGGCAAAAAGCAGCTGGGCGGGGCAGACCTTTGAGCAAGTATGCAAAGATCATATCAGCCAAATCAAAAAAGCCATCGGAATCAGCGCATTGTTGACGGACATTTCCACTTGGCAAGGCTCTTCGGAAAGCGGGAAGGCGCAGATTGACCTCGTCATCGACCGTCGCGACCGTACGATCAACATTGGCGAAATCAAGTTCTCCGTGGATGAGTTTGCCATCGACAAGGATTATGAGGAGAAGCTCAGAAAGAAGCTCCAGGTGTTCCGCGAAGCCACTCACACTCGCAAAGCCTTGCAGTTGGTCATGATCACCACTTACGGAATCCGGCAGAACGCCCATAGCGGCATCGTTCAGACACAGGTGAAGATGGACGACTTGTTTGTGAAAGAAGCCTGATTTCGGATATCATGCTGACCGTCCGCCATATACGCCACTGGTACGAGCCGAAGCTGCCGCATGCCGTCTTCATCAACGGGTTTTTCGCCGGGATGATGAGGGACCACGACCTGCGCATTGAGGCGCCGCCTGGAACATACAGCCTCAAAGTGCAGTTCGGCGGTCCGCTGCGTTTGGGCAAAAGCGGCAAGAGCATTGACCTTTCACTGTCATCCACCGCGCAGGTGGAGATACCGCAAAACGGCGAGGTTCTCTGCACCTTCCACGACCGCGAACGACTCTGGAACATCCTGTTCGACATCGACCTCGTCTTATGGATCGTCTCCTGGTTCGTCACGATGCCCCCGCTCTACAAGATTCTTTCCAATGTCTTCTTCGCGATTTGGCTGGTGCGGTTAGTGGTGATACGGAAGCGGTATTATACGATATGTTGTACGAATCCCTAATGAATAGGAACGCTTAAGCCGGTTTATTTCACCATGAATTTCGACGTTTTTTGAAAATCCTTACCCTTGAGAATCAAAAAATAGAACCCGTTTTCCAAATCAGAGACAGAGATCTTCCCATAAGAGGAACTTGCCATCCGTTTCGCGGTAACCATCCACCACCATATTATGCCCGGCCGTCCCCTCGGGATTTTCCACGGCCAAATGGGCGGGATATCCGGCTTGCAAATTGGAAATCAAGGTCGCGTACATAAGAGAATCGGGGTTGCGGAACAATCGGCAGTTGGTGAATCCGAACCGCTGATAGGCATCATACGCCTGGTCCACCGCAAAAGAGACAGTTACACACGTGTTAAAGTTTTTGATGAAAAGAACCATAACATTATAAAAAGTGTATTTTTGTCGCTTTATTTATTTTTAACAAACAAATGGAAGTTTTAAAACATGAATGCGGGGTGGCGATGGTTCGCTTGCTCAAGCCCATGACATTCTACGAGAAGAAGTACGGCGACAGCCATTATGCCCTCGGCAAACTCTACCTGATGATGGAGAAGCAACACAACCGGGGTCAGGAAGGGGCCGGTGTCGCCTGCGTCAACATCCATCAGACCCCAGGCCACGAATACATGTACCGCGAAAAAGCGGAGGGCAAGGACGCCATCACCAAGGTGTTCGACACCATCTACCGCCAGGCTTCCGCCCCCGACCCCGATGACCCATGTGCAGGTCCCGCCTTCTCCGGCGAGCTGTACATGGGTCATCTTCGTTATTCCACCACAGGCAAAGGCGGACTGAAATACGTACACCCGTTCCTCCGCCGCAACAACTGGCGGGCGAAGAACCTCTGTCTGTGCGGCAATTTCAACATGACCAATATCGAGGAGGTATTCGACTACCTCACCTCTAAAGGGCAATACCCCCGCGTCTATAGCGATACTTACATTCTGCTGGAACTGATGGGGCACCGCCTCGACCGGGAGGTGGAGCGCTGTTACCAAGAGGGACTGGCGTTAGGGCTGGACGACCGGAAAGTAACCGAATATATTGACAGTCATGTAGATATGGCCAACGTCCTGAAGTCCACGATGTCGCATTTCGACGGCGGTTATGTGATGTGCGGGATGACGGGCAGCGGCGAGATGTTCGCCATGCGCGACCCGTGGGGAATCCGCCCCGCCTTCTACTACCGAAACGACGAAATCTGCGCCATCACCAGCGAGCGCCCCGTCCTGCAGACCACCTTCAATCTGCAACAAAACGACATTCAGGAGCTGCAGCCCGGACAGGCCATCATCATCAACCGCAAAGGGGAAATCCGTTTGGAACAGGTGATGCCGGCGGAGAAGTTCTCTTCCTGCTCCTTCGAACGGATCTATTTCAGCCGGGGCAACGACAGCGACATCCACCGCGAGCGTAAGACTTTGGGCTTCCAACTTCGCGACCCCATTTTGAAAGCCATCGACGGCGATGTGGAAAACACCGTGTTTTCCTATATCCCCAACACAGCGGAGGTGGCCTACCACGGCATGGTGGAGGGCATCCGCACCATAGCGCCGAATGTCCGCGCCGAGAAGGTGGTGTGGAAGGACATCAAACTTCGAACCTTCATCACCGAAGGTAGCACCCGCAACGACTTGGCCGCCCACGTCTATGACATCACTTTCAACTCCATCCGTCCCGGCATCGACAACTTGGTGGTCATCGACGACAGCATCGTGCGGGGCACAACCATGCGGGAAAGCATCCTGAAGATCTTGGACAGACTGCATCCGAAGAAAATTGTGGTGGTCAGTTCGGCACCGCAAATCCGTTACCCCGACTTCTACGGCATCGACATGGGTCGCATTGAGGAATTCATCGCCTTCCAAGCTTGTATTTCACTGCTGAAAGAACGGAAGATGGAGGATTGGATAACCAAGGTGTATGAAAACTGTCGGCAGAATCATGAGGAAGCGTTGCGGCAGTTGTACGATCCATTCACCGTAGAGGAGCTGAACGCGAAAATGGTCGAGTTGTTGAGACCTGCCGACGTGCACTGTCCAATAGAGTTGGTCTTCCAGTCGTTGGAAGGCCTTCACGAAGCCATCCCGAATCATCCCGGCGATTGGTACTTCTCTGGCCGCTATCCCACCGCAGGCGGCGCCCGTCTCGCCTGTCGCAGCTTCGTAAACTGGTACGAAACCGTAAATATTATACTCTAACCCCTAAACCTTAAACTCTAAATCATTATGAAACGCTACATATTTGTAACCGGAGGCGTGGTTTCCTCCTTAGGCAAAGGCATTATCTCGGCCAGCATCGGAAAGCTGCTGCAGGCGCGGGGATATACCATCACCATCCAGAAATTCGACCCCTACATCAACATCGACCCCGGCACGCTGAACCCCTACGAGCACGGCGAGTGCTACGTGACCGTCGATGGGATGGAAACCGACTTGGACTTGGGGCATTACGAACGGTTCACGGGCATCCGCACCACCCGCGCCAACTCCGTGACCACCGGCAGAATCTACAAAACCGTCATCGACAAGGAGCGGCACGGCGACTATTTGGGCAAAACCATCCAGGTGGTGCCGCACATCACTGACGAGATCAAGCGCCGGATGCTGCGTGACGACGACGTTGACTTTGTCATCACGGAGATCGGTGGCACCATCGGCGACATTGAGTCGGCGCCGTTCCTGGAGGCCATCCGCCAACTGAAATGGGAGCTGGGCAACCGCGCCGTGAGCGTGCACCTCACCTACGTGCCCTATCTGCGGGCCGCCGATGAGCTCAAGACCAAGCCCACCCAGCACTCTGTGAAGGAGATGCAGGGCGCCGGCATCCAACCCGACGTGCTCGTCCTGCGCACCGAAAAGCACCTCTCCGACGGCATCCGCCAGAAGGTGGCCTCCTTCTGCAACGTCGATTTGGAGTGCGTGGTGCAGAGCGAGGACCTGCCGAGTATCTACGAAGTGCCTGTCAACATGCAGAAGCAGGGATTGGATGCGGCGCTACTGCGGAAGTTCGGCGTGCCCGTGGGCGAGACCCCCAAGATGGAGGGCTGGCACCGGTTCCTGGACCTCCAACGCACCGCCGAAAAGGAAGTCCGCGTAGGATTGGTGGGCAAATACGACCTGCAGGATGCCTATAAGAGCATCCGTGAAAGTCTCTCTTTGGCGGGCATTTACAACCATGTGAAAGTAAAAATCGAATTCATCAACAGCGAGAATATCACCGAAGAGAATGTGGCGGAGAAGCTCGCCGATGTGGCGGGTGTGCTGATATGTCCCGGCTTCGGGCAGCGCGGCATCGAAGGTAAAATCATCGCGGTGGAATACGCCCGCACCCACAACATGCCGGCGTTTGGCATCTGTTTGGGTATGCAGATGATGGTGATTGAATTTGCTCGCAACGTGTTGAAATACAGCGATGCCAACTCCGCCGAGATGGATCCGGCCACCCCGCACAATGTGATAGACCTGATGGAGGAGCAGAAGTCGGTGACCAACATGGGCGGCACCATGCGCTTGGGCGCCTACGACTGCGAGTTGCGTGAAAGCAGCCGCGTGGCGGAGATCTACGGAACCCTCCAGATCAGCGAGCGCCACCGTCACCGCTACGAGTTCAACAACCGGTACAAGGAAGAGTACGAGAAGAACGGCATGCAATGCGTGGGCACGAATCCCGACAACGACTTGGTCGAAATCGTGGAGATTCCCGGTCACCGTTGGTTCATCGGCACGCAATTCCATCCCGAATACTCCAGCACCGTGCTGCATCCGCATCCGCTGTTTATGAATTTTGTCAAGGAGGTGGCAACAAGCTGCAAATAGCAATCCCAAGATTGTCAGCAACCTATATACTGTCTGTACATATCCGTATTTTATATATCTTTGCGCTCATAAAAAACTGATATTATTATGAGCAATCCCCTTTTCAACATCCAATATGGCCTGTTCGTCATCACGACTTGCGATGGCGGCCGCGACAACGGCTGCATCAGCAACACCGTCATGCAGGTGGCTATGCAGCCCGACCGCATCTCTGTGGCCCTCAATAAGGGCAACCTGACCACCGAACTCATCCAGCATTCGCGCCGGTTCACCGCCTCCATCCTCAGCGAGGCCGCCGACTTCGAGCTGTTCAAGCACTTCGGTTTCCAGAGCGGGCGCGAGGTCGATAAGTTCGCCGACTTCACCGACTGCCGACGCGTCGCCAACGGAACGTTAGCTATCACCCGCGGCACCAACGCCTATCTCTCCGTTGAGGTGGAGCAGGTCGTCGACCTCGGCTCCCATGTCCTCTTCATCGGCCCCGTCACGGAGGCGGAAGTGCTCGCCGATGTCCCTTCCACCACCTACAGCTACTACCAGGAGCACATCAAACCGGCGCCCGAACCCGTTGGCAAGACTTCCGAAGGGAAAACCGTCTGGCGCTGCGTCATCTGCGGTTACGAGTACGAGGGCGAGGAGCTCCCCGCCGACTTCATCTGCCCCATCTGCAAACATCCCGTTTCGGATTTCGAGAAGGTTGTTGTGGAAGCCAATACGCCCGCGAGTGAAAGCAAGTACGCCGGCACGCGCACAGAGAAGAACTTGGAGGCCGCTTTTGCCGGCGAGAGCATGG